>NZ_JBFBKP010000131.1:0-6116 GCF_040702285.1 Arthrobacter sp. NPDC080086 | reverse complement strand
GTCCGGCCGGGCCCATGAACCGCCCCATTCAAAGCCCAAGTCTTCAAAAATTTCGGTCAGGGGATGATCTGCGGTGAAGACTCCCGGCCGGGCGCTGCGGTCAACGTTTGAGGCGTCCGGGTACCAGATTCCGTCCTCAGCCAGGTAGGGGTTCAGCGCCGGGTTGATGTCGAGAGCCAGGCCCCATGAGTGCATGGACACCCTGTCCGTGCCGGCAATGGAGCGGTAGTTGAAGCCCGAGGTGTTGTTGGCTGCCATCGAAACGAAGTCGTCGCCCCGAAAGGGCGGCTCGTCAATGGGAATGGCCTGCTGGATGGGAAAGCCCATCTCCAGCGCCGCGGTGAAGGCTTCCAAGATCGGGGCCGAGATCATCCGGTGGACGATGAGGGTGCCCTCGTGGACGGCATCATCGAAGCCGAGGTGATCGAAGCTGACCGCGCAGAGGTCTGCCAGGGCTACCGGACAACCCTCGCGGTACGTGTGCGGGAGCATCTGTGCGGTGACGTTCTGGGCGCGGTTCTCGAGAGGTCCTGGCATGGCACCATTCTGGTGGAGTCCGGTGGGACGGACCGTCTCAGTACCAGTTGTTGGACACTTCGTGGTCCCAGGCGAAGCAGGGGGACCCGTAACGCCCGGCGATGTAGCCGAGCCCCCACGAAATCTGGGTCCGGTAGTTGGTCAGCCAGTCGGATCCGGTGGACGAATACTTCTCCGGCGGCAGGGCCTGGGCGACGCCGTAGGCCCCGCTGGAGGGGTTGGTGGCGTTGGTCATCCAGCTCGATTCCTGGTTCCAGAGCTTGACCAGGCAGCTCATCTGGTCCCCGCCCCAGCCGTGGGAGCCGAGCTGGCTGGCGGCAAACGCCTGGGCACCGGCCGGGTCGTTGACCGCGCCGCCGGGGATCTCCGGGGTCACCACCGTCGGTGCCGGTACAGGCGCCGGTGCAGGTCCCGGTCTCCGCGCGGCCGTTGCAGCGTCGGCCGCTGCGGCAGCCCTGGCCGCCGCTGCCGCCGCCTCCTCAGCTGCTTTCCGGCGCGCTTCCTGCTGGGCCTCGTAGGCGGCCTGGGCTTCCTGCCCGGCGCGGTAGTTCTGCTCAACCGCGGCGCTGGTGTCCTTGAGGGTTGCCAGCTGCGCTGTGAGGGTCCCGCTGTATTTGGTTTCCTCGTCCACTTTCTCCTGGGTGGCCCGCTGGGCGTCCTGCGCGGCGGCCAGCTTGGCCTGGGCATCATCGGCGAGCCGCTGGTTTTCGGCCTGCTCCACCGACTGCTGCGCATCCAGGGACGCCGCAGCTGCCTCAGCGGCGCGCGAGTTGTTGTACAGGTCCGTGGTCCTTTGGGCGACGAACTGCATGACGTCCAGCTTCTGCAGGCCGTCCTTGCTCTGCAGTGTGTCCAGCACTGAGAACGGCCCGAGGTCCGTAGCGCCGCCCATGTAGTCGTGGGCGGCGAGGGCACCCGTTTGCCGGTGAAGCTTGTCGGCGGTGGCATGGGCTGCCGCGGTTTTCTCTTTCAGGGTCGCCAGCTTCGCTGTCGAGGCTTCGAGGTTGTTGTGGGCAAAGGCATAGTCCAGTCCCGCCCGCACCGCCGCGGCGCCCAGGGAGGAAGCCTGTTGCTGCAACCCGTCCAGGAGCCCGTTGATCTTCTGGATCTCGGCGTCCTTCGCATCGACATTGCCCTTGGCGGCCTGGACGTCAGCCCACGAGGGGTAGCCGGATGGGGGCGCGTCGTCGGCCCCGGCAGTCGGCGCGGCGGCCACCGCGGCCAGCAGCGCGACCGTCAGCACCGCGCAGGCCTTGCCCATCGGCACCCTCGACATGAACGTAGAACCCCACATAGGCACCAGAGCCTACTCGACGGCGCTGGGCGTCTTCAGTAAGAGCGCTGCACCGCCTAGATCTCCGGCCGGCAGGGACCCTGGCCGAGCATCGACAGACCCGTGAGGTCACCGGTTTGGTAGGTGGTCACGCCGATCGAGTCGGTAGGGTTCATCAGCTGCGAGGGGTCCTGCACATGGTCCAGCCCCACAACGTGGCCCAGTTCGTGTTCGATCACGCCGCGGGCCTGTGCCGGACCCTCGCGGCCGATCATGGCCTGCATCGCCGGGCCGTTCAGTTCCAGCTGGCCGCTGACATACGTGAAGCCCGAGTTGCCGATGCTGACGGCCTCGCTGCCGCCCAGGCCCATGACGTTCGTGCCGACGACCTTGTTTGTGAACCGCGGTTCCTCCGCCGTCGTCTCCCAGGCGATCAGCACCGGCGCCCAGCGGTTCCCGTACCGCTCCGACTGGTAGGACTTGTGCTCGGCCGCGGGCGCCTCGGAGGTGGCGCCGTCGTCGATGAAGACCAGCCCGGTGGCGCGGGACACGGCGGCCACGGCCTCCCGGATCAGCACCGGCCCGTCCGCGGGAGAGTTTGCGGCGCGGGTGACGTAGTGGATCGGCCGGCACGGGTCGTAGGTGTAGGGCTTGCCGTCGCTCCCGGTGTGCAGGAAAGCATACGACGGCGACGTGCGCGCAAGCGGGGCCGGAGACCCCAGCGGGGACGCGTTTTCCTCCAGGCCTCCCGGGGGGTGGTCCGTCACGGCCCGCGGCGCCGGAGCCGCGCCGTCAGCGGCTCCGGCTCCCGGAACGGCGGGCGGCTGGGCGGCCCCCTGTGTGGCGCCGGCCTTCGGCAGCGGCTGCCCCGCCGGTCGGGGAAGGAACCGCCCCAACAGTCCGGACGGGGACAGGTCCCCGTGCAGGTACAACGCGCCAGCGGCGATCAGGACGGCGGCACTGACCACCGCGACGGTCCGGAACAGCAGCCCCAGCACCCGGCCGACGGCCCGGGAGCTCCGCCGCCCCAGGGACTCCCGCGGTGCGGGCGCCTCCTGCTGCTCCCACCAGGGGGTGGCCCCGCCCGGGCCGCCGGTCATCTCCTCGAGCTGCCAGGCCGCGACGCGCGGCGGCCCGGCATCGTGGCCGGGCTGCGAAAAGTGGTTCTGGGGTTCAGTCATCGTTGCTCATACTCTCACCATCGTCCGCGGCCCGGCACCTGTAAGCCCGGCCGCCCCGCACGGGAGGCCTTGTAGCGGGGCTCCCGGTGGGCGATTCTGATGCCATGGAAGGCCCAGCACCGGAGCGGCCGGCCCCTCAAACGGCCGCCGCGAGCGGGACACATCCCAGGCCAGGGAACCGGGGACCGGGAGGTAGCCGCGCACCCCGGGGGAACCGCGCCTGGGGCACCGTGGCGGGCTTCGGCCTGGTCAGCCTGGTCACCGATCTGGTGTCCGACGGCGCCCGTTCCCTCGCCGGACCCCTGCTCGGCCAGCTCGGCGCGACGGCGCTGGTGGTGGGGCTGGTCACCGGCGGCGCGGAGGCGGCGGCGCAGGGCCTGCGGGTGGTGTTCGGTCCCTGGGCGGACCGCACCCGGCGGTACTGGAGCTTCACCGTGGCCGGGTATGCCATGACCGTGGTGAGCGTGCCGCTGCTGGCGGTGACTCCGGGCCTGGGAGCGGCAGGACTGGCCGCGGCTTCGGCGCTCATCATCGCGGACCGGGTGGGCAAAGCCGTCCGGAGCCCGGCCAAGACGGTGCTGCTGGCCGCCGCGGCGGCGGACGTGGGCCGTGGGCGGGGGTTCGCCGCGCACAAGGCCCTGGATTTGGTCGGGGCCTTGCTGGGTCCGGTGCTGGTCGCCGCGGTCCTGGCCGCGACGGGTCTCCTGCAGGCCGCGTTCGCGGTCCTGGCCGTACCCGCGGGGGCTGTCCTGGCGCTCCTGGTCTGGCTCCGCCGGCGGGTACCCGGCCCGGGTGCCGGCCCCGGCGGTGCGGCGGCGCCGTCGTTGTTCTCGCCGGTCTTCCTGCGCTTCGCCGTGGGCGCCTTCTTCTGGAGCGCCGGGCTGGTGGCGTTCGGCGTGATTTCCTTCCACCTCAGCACGGCGGTCAATGTCCCGGTGGCCGTGGTGCCGTTGCTCTACGCCGCCGCCATGGGCGCCGCGGCGCTCGGCGCGCTGGCCAGCGGATACCTCTACGACCGTGCCGGCGGGGCGGTGCTGCTGGTGCTGCCGGTGCTCGTCGCGTTGGTGCCCGTCCTGGCCCTTTCGCCTGCCGCCGGGCCGGCGCTGGCGGGCGTGGCGGTCTGGGGCGCCGCGACCGGGATCCAGGACTCGACGGTCAAGGCGCTGGTCGCAGACATCGTCCCCGAGGCGCGGCAGGGTTCGGCGTACGGGGTGTTTGCCGCCTTCGAGGGGGCCGGTGCGTTGGCGGGCGGGGCGCTGTACGGAGCGCTCTATCCGTTCCGCCCGGCGCTCATGGCGACCGTCGCCGCGCTTCAGGCCGTGGCGCTGGTGCTGTTGCTGGCGGCGGTCAGCGGGACCAGACGGACACCGCGCCCGAGTGACCGGTGACGATGGTCTGGTAGATGAAGAACACGCCGGCCAAGGCACCCGCGACGAGGAGGATGATCCGGACCGTGCGGTTTTCCCGCAGGCTGCCCAGGAACGCGAAGCGGCGGCCGATCGGTTCGTAGCTGACCACGATCATCGCGGCGACGAACACGAAGAAGATCACCGAGACGTACTTCAACACATCGCCCTGTTCGGCGTGTTCGCGGATCAACTTGGTCGCGGGCCGGGCCTTCTCCAGCTGCTCGCCGGCTTGCGCGGTCACCAGGGACACCGGCACCAGCAAGAGCGAGAGCACGGCCAGCGGCCAGGCCAGGAGCCGCCGCCAGCGCGGGGCGACGGCGTACACGATCGCCGCGACGCCGGCGATGGGGCCGAGGACGACGACGGCGTGGACAAGGAGGATGTGGGCCGGCAGGCCGGCAATCTCAATCACGTGGGGGCTCTCCTACGGTGAACGTGCGCTGCGCGCCCCCGGCGATCGGGCCGGAGCTTCTATGATTCTTGCATGTCAACGGACGAGCTGGCGGGCATCGCGGCGCGGCTCTACGGCACGGCGTTCGACGGGTTTGTCCCGGCGCGGGCCGAGGCCGCGAAGGAGCTGCTGGCTGCGTCGGCGCCCACCCCGGAGACCCGCGCCCTGGCGGCGGAGGTCCGGACGCTGCCCAAGCCCTCGGCCAGCGCCTGGGCGGTGAACATGCTGGCACGCCGGCGGCCCGAGCTGCTCGCCGGCCTAGCGGAGCTGGGGACCGCGATGCGCCGGGCGCAGGACAGCCTCGACGCCGCCGCGCTGCGCAGCCTGGGACGGGAGCGCCGGACCCAGCTGGCGGCCGCCGTCGACGCCGCCCGGGAGGCCGCCGCCCAGCAGGGCCGCGCCATCAGTGCAACCATCGCGACGGAAATCGAGGAGACGCTGCGGGCGGCGACGGCGGACCGGGGCGCGGCCGACGCGGTGTGCAGCGGACGGCTGTTGCGCGCCCTGAGCGCGGACGGCGTCGACGTAGTGGACCTCGACGGCGCCGTGGCCGTCCCCGGAGCGCCCGGTCCCGTGACCGGGCTGAAAGCCGGCCCGGAGGGAGCAGCAAAGGGGCCCCCGCCTGCTGGGAAAAAGGCGGAGGGCGCCGGGGCAAAGGCCGGGGCCGAGGAACGGACTGAACCCCGGTTGCGCGCGGTGGGACAACGGCGGCCACCCGGACCCAGCGCGCTTGAGCGTGCCCGGGCCGCGCTGGAGGAGGCGTCCAGGGCTGCCCGCAGCAGCCGCGGGGAGGAACACCGCACGGTCGCGGCCCAGAAGGAGGCGACCGAGCAGGCAGAGGCCTTGGCCGCTGAGGTGACGCGGCTGGCCAAAGAACTCGCGGCGGCGGAAGAACGCCTGCGGGAGGCCCGAAGGCAACGGGATTCCGCGCTCACGGCGGCCCGCCAGGCCGGCCGTGCCGCGGACCGGGACCGCCGGCGGGAGGACCTGGCCCGTGAGCGCGTCCTGCGGTTGGGCGACACACCGGCCGACTAACCGCTTGAGTGTCAGAGGCCGGCTGCAGACTTAATTCCATGGAACAGCAACAGGCATCAGCAGCCGAATACTGGGAAGTCACCTATCTGGACGGCGACTGCGGACGGATCCGCACCGAGTCCTTTGACGACGCCGCATCCGCCGAGCGTTTCGCCTGCCGCCAGGTCCGGGACGAGGACGGCTGGGCGGTCATCGACGTCGTGCGCCCGGCGGCGCGGGCCGCCGTCGGG
>NZ_JBFBKP010000130.1:0-6227 GCF_040702285.1 Arthrobacter sp. NPDC080086 | reverse complement strand
AGGGGCCCTTCGTCGTTTCAACCTGCGGCGCTGATATCCCGGCAACGCCGACCGGGAAGGCCGGCGCCACCCGGCGCATGCGACGGCGGGGTATACGACAGCGGGGCCGCCCTTGCCCGGCCCTGGTGGGCCCGGGCGGGACACGGCCCCGCTGAGGTGTGCCGGCAGTGCCGGCGGTGATGCTGGGACTTAGTCCAGGTAGTCCCGGAGGACCTGCGACCGCGACGGGTGGCGCAGCTTGGACATGGTCTTGGATTCGATCTGGCGGATGCGTTCGCGGGTCACGCCGTAGACCTTGCCGATTTCGTCTAAAGTCTTCGGCTGGCCGTCGGTCAGGCCGAAGCGCATGGCGACGACGCCAGCCTCGCGCTCGGAGAGGGTGTCGAGCACCGAGTGCAGCTGTTCCTGCAGCAGGGTGAAGCTCACCGCATCGGCGGGGACGACGGCCTCGGAGTCCTCGATCAGGTCGCCGAACTCCGAGTCGCCATCCTCACCCAGCGGGGTGTGCAGCGAGATGGGTTCGCGGCCGTACTTCTGGACCTCGACGACCTTTTCCGGGGTCATGTCCAACTCGAGGGCCAGCTCTTCCGGCGTGGGTTCGCGGCCCAGGTCCTGCAGCATCTGGCGCTGGACACGGGCAAGCTTGTTGATGACCTCGACCATGTGCACCGGGATTCGGATGGTGCGGGCCTGATCCGCCATGGCGCGGGTGATGGCCTGGCGGATCCACCAGGTGGCGTAGGTGGAGAACTTGAAGCCCTTGGTGTAGTCGAACTTCTCGACAGCGCGGATGAGGCCCAGGTTGCCTTCCTGGATCAGGTCCAGGAAGAGCATGCCGCGGCCGGTGTAGCGCTTGGCCAGGGAGACCACGAGGCGGAGGTTGGCCTCCAGCAGGTGGTTCTTGGCGCGCTTGCCGTCGTGGATGATGTATTCGAGTTCGCGCTTGAGCTTCGGATCCATGGATCCGTCGTCCGCGGCGAGCTTCTCCTCCGCGAACAGGCCGGCCTCGATGCGGAGCGCGAGGTCGACTTCCTGCTCGGCGTTCAGCAGGGCGACCTTACCGATCTGCTTGAGGTAGTCCTTGACGGGGTCGGCGGTGGCGCCGGCGGACATGACCTGCTGGACCGGGGCGTCGTCGTCATCCGCGTCGGAGTAGACGAAGCCGGATCCGGTAGGGGCTGCGGCAGTCTTGCCGGCCGCCTCCTCGCCCTCCTCGGTCAGTTCGGTGGCGTCGGGCGTGACGTCGTCGAGGTCCTCGTCGACCTCAACTTCGTCAATATCCTCGTCCTGGGACTTGTTGGCGGCCTCGGCGGCGGCCTTCGCGCCGGGCTTGGGGCCGCGCTTCTTGGGCGCAGGCTTGGCGTCGGCGGCGGAGTCGTCGCCCGCGGCGGCGGCCGCATCTTTGGCAGCCTTGTTCGCTGCACGGGTGGCGGCGCGCTTGGCATTCGCCGCCGCCTTCTTCTCCTCGGGGGACAAGACGGCCTGGTCGGCGGGGTCCTTCTTCTGGGAAGACGGGGTCACAGAAAACCTTTCTAGCGGTGGTCTGTGGAATCGCCATACGGGCAACACCACTATGACCCTGTCAAGTCCGTGTTTTCCATCAGGTGAAATCGGGACCAGCAGAGCCACTAGGTAGAACTGCCGGAGCGACCGTAATGTTCCCTGTTTCCAAGGTTCGCTACACACACCAGATACACGGACCCAACCGGGTCTCGACCTTCATTGTCTCATGCTTTTCCGAATCAGGGGCCCGTCCGGCGTCCGGGCTAGGCGGCGTCCGGGTCGAATTTCTGCCAGGCCGACTCCTTCCTGGCCGCCCAGCCGCAGAGGGTTCCGCGCCGGGCCAGCTCTCCCAGCAGCTCCGCGAGCCGGTACCCCGGGTACTCGGCGGCGGCCGCGCCGTAAAGTGCCGCGGCGTAGGAGCCGCGGCCCCGGCACCACTCGATCCAGCCGCGGCTGGTGAGGGCTGCGGCCCGGGACTCCCCGGCGCCGCAGGTGGAGAGAACATCCAGCACAGCGTCCAGTCGCGACAGCCGCCGCCAGTCCGGAGTGACGGGCTCCAGGCCGAGGAGGACCTCCCCGTACCCCGGCGGGGGCGGAAGGGTCCGCGCGGCCGGTCCGGGGCTTCCCGCCGGGGCGTTTCCGGGCGGGGTTATGTTTGCGGGCCGGGTCATTCCGTCCGGCAGCAGGGGGTCGGCGCCCGGCCCTTCGTCCAGCAGGCCGAAGTCCTCCGCTCCGGCGACGGCCGCCCGCCGTCCGGCCGCGGCCAGGACCAGCACCGCATCCCGCCAGGACGCCACGCACAGGGTGGCCCGAAGGTAGCCGGCCAGATCATCCGGCATCCCGCCCGCAGTTTGGGCTGCAGCACTGCTTGGCGCGGGATCCCGATCAGGTGCTGCCGGTGGCCCCTCGAGGACGTGTTCCCAGACGTCGAGGACCGCCTCGAACTGCCGCCGGTCCCGCCAGCGCGTGCCGAACCCGTCGAGGAAGCCCCGCTCAACCGCGGGCACTCCGGCCGGGTCCCGGCCCGGCCGGCTGTGATCCGCCGAACCGCCCATTCCCGCCGGCCCGGACAATCCGGGCGACCCGGCAGGACCGGCGGAGCCCGGCGCCGCACCCACCCGGCTGCCGCGGAACACCATCTCGGCGCTGAGGACGCTGTCGCGGATCTCCTCGATGGGCCGGCCCGGTGGTGCGCAGCAGTCCGGGTCCGAGCAGTGGGCGTTCCGCCAGTACCGCTCCCCCACGATCCAGGCGTCCCGGACCGGCAGCCCCGCGGAGGCCAGCGCGGTCTCCAATTCCCGGAGCAGCCGGTCCACGGACTGCTGCGGCGGCGCCGGGTGGCTGACGGGGCCGGGTTCGGCGCCGTCGCCCTCCGCGGGCGGCGCGGTGAAGAGGGCCAGGAGAGAGCCGTCGGCGTCCCGGTCCGCCACAAGGTAGCCGGCAACAGACCCGGCGAAGGCCCGCAGATGTGCCCGGTCGAATCGGCCGGGGCCGGGAAGGTCGACCCTGAGGGTGGCGCCGAGGCGCTTTCCCTGCATGGTCATCGCCACCACGCTGCTGACCGGCCAATAGCCCAGTGAGTGCGGGATGAAACCGAGAACGTCGGCGGGACCGGAAATTGTCAGGTGATCGGGAGCTGTCATGCCGTCAGCTTCGCCCCGGGCACCGCACGCGGTCAGCAGGTCGGCAACGCTATGTGGATAAGCAGCAGGAAGGAGCGCCCCGGAACTAGCTGACGGTGCCGCCGTCGCGCCGTCGTTCGGCCACGACGCGTCGCTGCCGGGCGATCGCGTCCCGCAGCGGCGGGACCACGACGCCCTGTGCGGCCATCTGCCGGCGGACCTTGCGGCGGATGATGAGGATCGCCGTCGCGCCGCCGCCCAGCAGGATGAAATGCACGCAGAGCGCCACGCGGAAGGCGTCCAGGCTGTAGAGGCCGCCGGGCGAGAGCCCCGCCCCGTGCTGGAAGTCGAGGGCCAGCCCGATCAGGAAGATGGCCAGCAGCGCGGCGATGAAACCACCCACGTTCACGATGCCGGTGGCCGTCCCGATCCGGTGGGCCGGGTTGAAGGTACGGGCGAAGTCGAAGCCGATCATGGAGCCCGGGCCGCCGACGGCCAGCACCACCACCAGGACGGCCAGCAGCCACAGCGGCGACCGCCCGGGCTGCAGCAGGACCGCGGCCCACGCGGCGGCGGTGGCCCCGGAGATCAGCAGCACCATGGTGGAACGGCGCAGCGGGTGCCGCGCGACGAAGCTCCCCATCAACGGACCGGCCACGATCGCGGCGGCGACATAGAGGGCCATCAGCGCGGACACCGTCCCGGCGTTCAGCCCCTGCGCGGAAATCAGGAAGGGGTAGCCCCACGTCATCGCGAAGACGGTGCCGCTGAACTGCACGGTGAAGTGGCTCCAGAGGCCCAGCCGGGTTCCTGGCTGCCGCCAGGCGTCGCCGAGCGACACCCCCGTTGCGCGCAACCCCTGGGCCGGAGCCGGAGCGGGGTGCCCGGGCGGCAGGTCCTGGAGCAGCACCACGGTCAGGACCAGGGCGAGCCCGGACATGCCGGCGAGGGTCAGGAAGGCGGGCGTCCAGCCGGCGGAATGCAGGATCAAGGCGAAGGGCACCACGGAAAAGAGCTGGCCGAGCTGGCCGGACATGCCGGTGAGCTGGGTCAGCAGCGGAACCCGGGAGGCGGCAAACCAAAGCGGGATGAGCCGGATCACGGAGACAAACGTCATCGCATCCCCCGCACCCACCAGGACGCGGCCCAGCACGCCGCCGGGGATGTTGTCGGCGAAGGCGAGCTGGAGCTGGCCCAGTCCCATCAGCAGGGCGCCGCCGGCGAGCATGGCCCGGGACCCGAACCGGTCCACCAGGATGCCCACGGGGATCTGCAACGCCGCGTAGACCAGCAGCTGCAGGACGGTGAAGAAGGAGATCTCGGCCGCGCTGGCGTGGAAGCGGGCGGTGGCTTCGAGGCCGACGACCCCGAAGGAGGTGCGCTGGCTCACGGCAACGAGGTAGGCGAAAACCCCGATGATCCAGATGAGCCAGGCACGGGGGTACGTCACTCCCCCATTATGCCCCCGCGACGGATAAAGATTATTTATTCTCCGGGTTCTTTACGGGCCAGGTAGGCCTCAACGGCGGCCCCGAGGTCGTCGGCGTTGGGCAGCTGGTCGTTCTCGTCGGCCAGCAGCGAGCGGCGGACCGTGCCCTCGGCCTTCTCGTCGTAACGGGTCTCGAGCCGGGACACCACCTGCTGGACGTCTTCGGAGGCCTCGATCTGTTCGGCGATCTGGCGGCCGACCTCCCGGCCCGCCTCGCGGAGCCGGTCGGTGGGGAGCATCAGCGCTGTCGCGGCGCCGAGGTATTCCAGGCCGGCGACGGCGGCGTTCGGATATTCGGCCTCGGCCAGGTAGTGCGGGACGTGGATGACGTAGCCGGCCACGTCCCGGTGGGCGGCTTCGAGGCGCAGCTCCAGGATGTGGCCGATGGCCGCGGGAACCTCAACGGTGGGCTTCCAGACGGAGATGCCCTCGATCAGGTCCGGGCGGTTGCCGTGGACCGTGACGCCGACCGGGCGGGTGTGCGGCACCGGCATCGGGATGGAGTGGATCCAGGCGGTGAGGTTGACGTCGAGTTCCTCCACGATGCCGACGACGGCGCGCGCGAACCGCTCCCACTGCAGGTCCGGTTCGAACCCGGCGAGGAGGAGGAAGGGTTTGCCCAGCCCGTCGCGCAACCGGTACAGGGACAGCCGCGGAACCTGGTAGTCCTGAAGGTGGTCCTCGACGAAGCTGATCTGCGGGCGGCGGGACCGGTAGTCCATCAGCTGATCGGCGTCGAACTCCGCCACCAGCTCCGTGTCGAGGTTGTCGACCAGTTCCGTGGTGATCTGCCGGACCACGTGGCCGGCATCGGCGAAGCCGGTGAAGCCCATCAGCAGATCAAGGCCCCTCAATTCGGGGCTGTGGAACAGCGCGTCGTCACGGACGTACAGCGTTGCCGGATCCAGCAGGGAACCTGTTATCCGTTCCATCACGTATTCCTTTCCTCCATGCGGCCCAAGCGGGGCCGTCTGCCGGGCACAGCGGGCGCCCGGCGGGGCTGCAATGCCTTGGGCGCAGTGCCCGCGTCGCCGCGGCATTCTGTCCCTTTGTCAGGTCCAACGTCCCGGGTGCCGGGCTAATTCCTGCCCCTTACTGTGGGCCACGTCTCAGAAAATGCGGTTCCGGCCGCGGCAAGAGACTACGATCGAAGCTGGCCTGAGGGCCGGCGCGGGTGATGCCGGCGGGACGTACGTCGTTCCCGGTGGCCCGGGTCCCATGGCAGGGCGCCAAACATGCAGTCCCTGCTTACGAAGCACAGAGAATTGAGGACTGTCCTGGTGGTCAAGAATACCGAAGTCAAACTGAGCGCCGTCGCCGGAGACGTGAAGAAGTCCCCCTCCGATGCCCTCGTCGTGGGCGTCGGACAGGGCACCGACGGCCCCGTCCTGCTGGAGAACCCGTTGACCGCCAAGGCCGCCGAGGCCCTCGCCGACTCGCTGGCCGCCCTCGGCGTCACCGGTGCCGCCGACCAGGCACACCGCCTGCCCGGCCTGCCCGAGGCCGGAGCCCCGGTCCTGGTCCTCGCCGGCGTCGGCAAGGTCACGCCCGGCACCGCCCTGGGCGAGGAGGCCCTGCGCCGCGCCGCCGGCTCGTCCATCCGGCAGCTGGCC
>NZ_JBFBKP010000129.1:0-6368 GCF_040702285.1 Arthrobacter sp. NPDC080086 | reverse complement strand
CCGAAGCCCGCCGCGCCCCGCAGGCCCCGCCCGCCCCGCAGCAGGGCGGCGGCATGGCTGGCGACCTGGCCGGCGCCCTGGGCGGTGCGCTCGGCGGCGGGCTGAAGAGCATGGCCCGGTCCCTGGGCACCCAGCTGGGCCGCGAACTGCTGCGCGGCGTCTTCGGCACGTCCTCCCGGAGCCGGCGCCGCTGACGCCCAAGGGGTCTGGCGGTGGCTTAGCCGTGACCTGACTGCGGCTTCTCTGGGGTCTAGTTGGGGGCGTCCGGCCGTCATGCGCGGACGTCGTGACACCGGGATTTGGCGGGGCGGCAGGTAACGTAAGAATCGTGCAGATGAGTCAGGCCGTCGTCAAAACCGCAGCCCTGTGGCTGCTGGGCCTGATGCTGGCAGTGGCAGGCGCCGTCGTCGCCATCAACGTCGTGAATAATTCCCTGGCCAGCCCGCAGCAGCCGGTGCGCGAATATCTGGACGCGTTGCGCCAGGGTGAGGGCGCCAAAGCCTTGGGCCTGTTGCACGCGTCCGTCCCCAAGAGCAACGCCGCCATGCTGGACGGCGCCGGGTTGAAGGCGGCCGCGGCGCGCCTCTCCGACGTCTCGGTGGGCCGTGCGGAGGACCGGGGCGGTAACCGGGTGATGGTGCCGATCGATTACAGCATCGACGGCAGCCGCCAGCGCACGGAGTTCCTGCTCCAGGGCTCGGACCCGCAGTGGCTGTTCTTCCGGGACTGGTCCTTCGTACCCACCACGCTGCCCGTCCTGGATGTCACCGTGGTCAACTCCAACCACGCCGCGCTCAACGGGGTTCCGGTCAACATGCCCAACGGCCGCAACAGCTTCGCCGTCTTCTACCCCGGCCAGTACGAGGCGTCACTGAACAGCCAGTACTTCGCGGCGCCCCCGTCCCGGACCACGCTGACCGGCAAGGACGCCCCGGCCGCGCCGCTGAACCTGCTGACCCGCGCCACCGACGGACTGAAGAGCGCCGTCACGGCCAAGGTCAAAGAATTCCTGGACACCTGCGCGGACCAGGCGGACAAGAAGCAGCAACTCCAGCCGGACTGCCCGTTCTACCACGCCACCAACAACCGGGTGGTGGACGGCACCATCGACTGGAGCATCACCGACTACCCGGTGGTCAGCATCGAACCCTTCGGCGGCCGCTGGGTGGTGGCTCCGCTGGACGGAAAGGCCCGGATCAAGGCCCGCCAGGTAGACCTGTTCACGGGCTCTGTCACCGAACTGAACGCCGTCCACGACTTCAGCTTCACCGCCCGCCTGGACGTCGACGGGGACTCGGTGAAGCTCACCCCGCAGCTGACCGGTTAGTTTTTGTACCGCCCGCCAGCAGCGCGCGGAGGCATAAAAGGGCCGGTCCGGGTCAGACCCGGACCGGCCCAATCGCCTTAGTCCATTCCGCGCAGATCCAGCACCAGCTCGGTGTCACCGTCGGGCTGCAGGGTCACCGGGATGCCCCAGTCCTGCTGGTACAGGTGGCAGGCCGCGTGGTCCGGGATCTCGCCGTCGGCGTCCTCGGGGCCGTCACAGGCGGCCGCGCGGGCCGTGATGTGCAGGACGCCCTCGGGGACGTCAGAGGCCAGCTCCAGGGTGCGGAGCAGTCCCACGGAGGTCCCGCCACCGGCCACCAGCAGCTCCGGCGGGGTGGAGGAGATCTTCAGCTGCGTCGGGTCGCCCCAGCGGTCGTCCAGTTTCTGCCCGGTCGGGGCGGTGAAGCGGACCGTCAGGGACAGCAGTCCGGGCGCCACCGGGCTCTTGGGCCGCTGCGTCTGGGCGGCTCCCTCGTCCACCTGCTGGGCTTCCTTGGGGATCGGCACGTACACCAGCTGGTGCTTGTTGGCCTCGACCACCACCAGCAGCGGTTCCTCGCCGGCCACGTGGGTGTGGTCCACAATCACGTCGGAAGGCTCGGACAGGCCGCGGGCCAGGGTGGACACGGTACCGGTGGCCGGGTCGTAGCGGCGGACCGCGCCGTTGTAGGTGTCCGCGATCGCCACGGAGCCGTCGGGCAGCACGGTGACGCCCAGCGGGTGCTGCAGCCGCGCCTCGGCGGCCGGACCGTCCCGGAAACCGAAGTCGAACAGGCCCTTGCCCACGGCGGACTCGACGGTGACGCTGCGGTCCTCGCCGATCACCAGCTTCCGGAGCGCGGAGGTCTCGGAGTCGGCCACCCAGATGTTGCCGCCGGCGTCCTCGGCGAGGCCGGAGGACTGGGCGAACCAGGCCTCGGCGGCCGGTCCGTCAAGGAGCCCTTCGAGGCCATTGCCGGCGACGATGGTGACGGCCCCGGTCACTGGGTCGAAGCCGAAGATCTGGTGCACACCGGCCATGGCCACGACCACGGCGTTGAGCTTCGCGGACCAGACGACATCCCACGGCGAGCTGAGCGCCACCTTCAGCGGATCGGCTTCCAGCGCGGCACCGTAGGCGGCACCCTCCTCGTCCACCCGGGCGGGCCCGGTCTCGAGGAGCCGCTGGATGCCGTTGCCGGCCAGGGTGGTGGCCTCACCGGTGCGGAGCGAGAGCCCGCGGAGCCGGTGGTTGACCGAGTCGGCGATCACGACGTCGTAGCCGGCCTGGTCGGCCACGTCCTGGGGCAGCAGCACCAGGCCCTGGGGTTCGTTGAAGCGGGCGTCGGCGGGGCCGCCGTCGGCGTACCCCTTCTCGCCCGAGCCGTACGTGCCCAGCACCGTCTCGAAGTCGGTGGAGAGTTCCACCAGGCGGTGGTGGCCGGTGTCGGTGACCAGCCAGGACCCGGCGTCGCCGGCTGCCTCGGAGCCGCGGCCGGCGGGCAGGTAAAGGGCCTTGCCGGGGAAGCGGAGGGTGCCCGACGTCGGTTCCGGCGCCACGTACGGGCCGTCGCCGCGGTGCAGGGTGCCCTTGGCCTCGTGTTCGGCGATGAGTTCCGGGATCAGCACGGCCAGGCCGTCGGCGTGACCCTCACCGGAGAGGTGCGCCACGATGTAACCCTCCGGGTCGACGACCACCAGGGTGGGCCAGGCGCGGGCGGTGTACGCCTTCCAGGTCTCCAGCTCCGGGTCGTCCAGGACCGGGTGGCGGATCTCGTAGCGTTCGACGGCGGCGGCGAGGGCCACCGGGTCCGCCTCGTGCTCGAACTTGGGCGAGTGCACGCCCACGGTCACCAGGACGTCCGAGTACTCCTGCTCGAGGGGGCGCAGCTCGTCCAGGACGTGCAGGCAGTTGATGCAGCAGAAGGTCCAGAAATCCAGCAGCACGATCTTGCCGCGCAGGGATTCAAGGTCCAGGGACTTGCCGCCGGTGTTCAACCAGCCGCGTCCCACGAGTTCGGAGGCCCGGACCCGGTGGTGGGTGCGTACTGTTTCGCTCATCAGCGTCCTTCCAGCTTGGAGTTGCGATCGGCCAGCTTCGCGTCGCGTTCGGCGAGCTTGGCAAACATATCGTTGTAAGCGGTGAGATCGGCGTCGTTATTCCTGTCCGCCGCGCGGTCGGTGCGTTTGGACTCGCGTGCGTCGGAGCGGGACCACTGGACGGCGACGCCGATCGCCACCAGCAGGGTGGGTACCTCGCCGATGCCCCAGGCCACGGCACCGCCAGTCTGCTGGTCCAGCAGCGCCGACTGTCCCCAGGCCCGGCCGAGGTTGCCGAAGTAGTCCGCGGCCAGCAACCCGGTGCCGCCCATGATGGAGACGCCGAAGAAGGCGTGGAAGCCCATCGTGGCCAGCAGCAGCACCAAGCGCATCGGGTACGCGGCCCGCCGCGGCAGCGGATCAATGCCAATCATGGTGAGCACGAAGATGTAGCCGGTCAGGAGGAAGTGCAGGTTCATCAGCTCGTGGCCCACATGGTCGCGCATGGCGTAGCCGAACGCATCCGAGAAGTAGAACAGGATGATGGACCCGGCGAAGTTCGCGGCGGCGAAGAGCGGGTGCGTGACCAGCTGGGAGAACTTCGAGTGCACAAAGATCAGCAGCCATTCCCGCGGGCCGCGCGAGCTGTCCCGACGCGGGGTGAGGGCGCGCAGCGCGAGGGTCACCGGGGCGCCGAGGACCAGGAAGATGGGCGCCACCATGGTCAGGGCCATGTGGTCCACCATGTGCGCGGAGAACAGCACGCGGCCGTAGACCGACGGCGGCCCGGAGGTGATGTAGGTCAGGACGATCAGGCCGATGATCCAGTTCGCCGTCCGGAACCAGGACCATGAGTCTCCCCGCTTGGTGACCTTCCGGACGCCCAGCAGGTAGGAGACCAGGCCCGCGGCGGCCACGGCCACCCAGAGCCAGTCGAAGCGCCATTCGGTGAGCCAGCGCTGCGGGGTCAGCTCGGGCGGCAGCTCGTAGCCGGAGAGGATGAACGCCGGGGAGGCGTCGGGGGCGAACGTGGTGGGCTGCGGCGGGGCCGAGCGGCCGAGGGCCACCGCCAGGCCGGAGGTGGCGCCCATGATCAACAGTTCGACGGCGATCAGCTGCCAGAGCACCCGGCGGGCCGTCTTGCCGTGGCCCGTCGCGCCCAGCTGCGGGATCACCCACTGCCGGTGCATGAAGCCCACGCCCCCGAGGACCAGGGTGGCCGCGGCCTTGGCCATGATGAGCTGCCCGTAAGGGGAGCCGAAGAGGTCGGCCCAGCTGGAGACCCGGATGCTGGCGTTGATGACGCCCGAGCCGAAGACCAGGGCGAAGGCGAACCCGGCCAGGGCGGAGAACCGCCGCAGGGTGGGCTCGGTGATGTCGGCCTTGCCGCCAGAGCTGGTGAGAATTTGGGAGAGGAGGGCGAGCATGATGATGCCGCCCACCCAGGCGGACACGCCGGCCAGGTGCAGGGCCAGGGAGTTGATCGCGCCCTCGTGGTCGTTCGAACTGGCCGAGTGGCCGATCAGCGCCTGCGGGATCAGGCCGCCCGCGGCGATCACCAGCGTGATGGCCAGCGCGCCCCGGGAGCGGATGCCGAAAAGTGCGGTGGTCACGACGGCGGCGATGATCACGACGGCGAGCCAGGCACGGCCGGTGTCGATGTCCGTCATGTAGTAGACCAGCGACTTGGTGAACTGCGGGTCGCCAGCGAGGGTCTGGCCGGCGATGTCGGCGTAGCTGAGAACCAAGACCGCGACGGCAGACAGCGTCCAGACGACGCCGGCGATCGCCGTGACGGACAGCGCCCGGGTGAAGGCCGGGTGTTCCGGGGCGTTTTTGTCCCGGGAGGCCTTGCGGGTGGAGTTCCACGGCAGGATGCCGACGGCGAAGATGAGGCCGCCGATGACGGTGGCGATGGAGATGTTGTGCAGCGCCTTGGTGACCGGCAGGCCCCAGCGGACCAGGGCACCGGGGTCGGAGACCGCGCGGGCACCCGCCGCGCCCGAGAACAGTAGCCCGGTGATCAGGGCGGCGAAGAGTACCGCCAGCCCGGTCCATAGCCACGGCTGCGTGATGCCGGGGGTGCCGGCGCCGGAGCCAGCCGGTCCGCCCTGCCGGGAGGACGCTGCCGGGCTCTGGGTTCTCGTAGCAAAAGGCACAGTTCCATTGTCCGCTACTGCCGCCGCCGGGCCGAATCCGGCGTCACGAGCCGGCGGCCGCTGGCGGGCGGTTCAAACGCCAAGGAGCGGCAACCCGTGAGGGGTTGCCGCTCCTTCAAGCGTGGAAGAAGACTACTTCTTCTTGGCGACGGCGGCCTTCAGCTTGGAGCCTGCGGTCAGCTTGACGCTGTGGCCGGCGGCGATCTGAATGGTCTCGCCGGTCTGCGGGTTGCGGCCGGTGCGGGCAGCGCGGTCGGTGCGCTCGACGGCGAGCCAGCCCGGGATGGTGATCTTTTCGCCCGCGGCGACAGAGGTCTCGAAAACCTCGAACAGTGCATCGAGCACGGAGTTGACGGCTGCCTGGCTGGTGCCGGCCTTGCCAGCTACCTCTGAAACAAGTTCACTACGGTTCTTAGCCATGTATGTCCTCCTGGACTGATCTAATTTCTGAAGCCTGCCCGCAGTGCGCGAGCAAGCCACTCTTCGAAAACTTACCAGCTAGGCGCCCGCGAGGAGACAAAATTCCGCGTGTTTTCGCGCTTTTTTGGTCAAAATCACGACTTCGGAGCGGTTTGGACGGCCCATTTCAGCCCTCAGCGGACGCATCAGCATCATCACCCCCAGCCGGCGCACCAATAGTCGGTTCCCTGGAGGACTGAGGAACCGGCGGGACGGCGTGCGGGAAGGCGCACCAGTGCTGTCATCGGCCCGCCGACCGACCCCGGTTTCCCAGACGGTCCCTCACATAATGCCCACTTTCCCCAGGCGGTCCCTCAGCTGCTGCCGGTTTCCACCGGACGCTCCCTCAGCTGCTGCCGGTTTCCACCGGACGCTCCCTCAGCTGCTGCCGGTTTCCACCGGACG
>NZ_JBFBKP010000128.1:0-6464 GCF_040702285.1 Arthrobacter sp. NPDC080086 | reverse complement strand
CGCCAGAAGATCCTGCTGCTCGCCGTTGCGCCGCTGACCATCGCCATGCTGGCGATCATGCTGACCGTGAAGGAGAACCGCTATGAACTTCAAACTCAGTGGACACCACCTGGACATCACGCCCGCATTGCGTGAGTACGTGGAAACGAAACTGGAGCGTGTGATCAGGCACTTCGATCAGGTGATTGGCGTCAGCGTGTTGCTATCGGTCGATAACCACAAGGAGAAGGATCGGCGTCAGTACGCGGAAATCAACCTGCACCTCAAGGGTAAGGACGTCTTCGTTGAATCACACCATGAAGATCTTTATGCGGCCATCGACCTACTCGTCGATAAGCTGGACAGGCAAGTAATCAAGTACAAGGACCGCGTGCAAGGACATGATCGCAACAGCGTGAAGCATGAGGCCCTCCAGGCCGTGCAGATGCAGCAATAGTCAACGGCACCACAAAAAACCGCGCCCTCGGATGGCGCGGTTTTTTTATGCCATGGTGCATTCCTGACGATTCCGATTGCATCGGAATTAAGTCGGGCTAAAATCTGACCAAAGTATGAATGCTTGGTGTGGCGCCGATTTCAGCGCGACGCCGGCAAAAACAGGGTCGATGCGCAGGCGTAACACGCCGGCAGCGGCCATTTGCAGCCCTGGGGGATTCGCCTCTCTGCCCTGCGCGGCACGCCACTGGTGCGCCGCACAAAGCCGCGCGACGCGTGGTCTATAATGACCCGATTGTCCGCGCGCCAATTTGGTGCAGAAGGACGCCGCTCATTTCACGCATTACACATGAATCGCTTGGCCAAACTGCTGCCGCCCGGGAACATCGCCCTCGACGTCAGCGTAACCAGCAAGAAGCGGGTATTTGAACAGGCTGGTCTGCTGTTCGAGAACAACCATGGCGTGTCGCGCGCCGTTGTCACAGACAACCTGTTCGCGCGCGAATCGCTTGGATCAACGGGCCTGGGCGCCGGCGTAGCCATCCCGCACGGCCGCATCAAGGGGCTCAAGCAACCGCTGGCCGCGTTCATGCGGCTGTCTGAGCCGGTGCCGTTCGAGTCGCCTGACGGCAAGCCAGTCTCCCTGCTGATCTTCCTGCTGGTGCCAGAACAGGCGACCCAGCAGCATCTGGAAATCCTCTCAGAAATCGCCCAGCTACTGTCCGACCGCGAGATGCGGGAAGGCCTTGCTACCCTGCCGTCGCCCGAGGCGATTCACCAGCTACTGACCGACTGGCGGCCCTGAGCGCGGCGCAATCGGGGCTGCGCGCAACCGATTGCGAACGCTCATCGCCCCAACGGCGCACCGTGCCCTGCTATGGAACTGACTGGCGTTACCGCCCAATCGATTTTTGACGACAACGCAGCCGATCTGAAGCTGTCGTGGGTCGCCGGCCTGGAGGGCGCGGATCGCGCATTCGACGTGGATTTCGCCAAGGAAGCGACCTCCGCTGCTGACCTGGTCGGGCACTTGAACCTCATCCACCCGAACCGCATCCAGGTGCTCGGCAAGCCTGAGATCACCTACTACCAGCGTCTGTCGGAAGAAAACCGCAAGCGCCAGATGGGCGAGTTGATCCTGCTGGAGCCGCCGTTCCTCGTGGTGGCCGATGGCGTGGACCCGCCGCCGGATCTGGAGCTGCGCTGCACGCGTTCGTCCACGCCGCTGTTCACGTCGCCGATTTCCTCGGCGGCTGTGATTGATCATCTGCGACTGTATCTGTCGCGCATCTCGGCGCCGCGCGTGACGATGCATGGGGTGTTTCTCGACATCCTCGGCATGGGCGTGCTCATCATGGGCGATTCGGGACTGGGCAAGAGCGAACTCGGCCTGGAACTGATCTCGCGCGGTCACGGCCTCGTGGCCGACGATGCTGTTGATTTCGTGCGCCTGGGGCCCGATTTCATCGAAGGCCGCTGCCCGCCGCTACTGCAAAACCTGCTGGAAGTGCGCGGCCTGGGCTTGCTCGACATCAAGACGATCTTTGGTGAGACGGCCGTGCGCCGGAAGATGAAGATCAAGCTGATCGTGCAGCTCGTGCGCCGCAATGATGGTGAATTCGAGCGCCTGCCGCTCGATTCGCAATACCTCGATGTGCTCGGCCTGCCAATCCACATGGTGAAGATTCAGGTGGCGGCCGGCCGCAACTTGGCCGTGCTGGTGGAGGCTGCCGTGCGCAACACCATCCTGCGCCTGCGCGGCATCGACACGCTGCGTGATTTCATGGACCGCCAACGCGCCGCCATGCTGGCGGAAGCGGCCTCACACTCGCCGCAGGGCCGTCTGCTTTAACAAAGCTGCTACAAAATTTCGCGATCAGACGGGTTTTACCCTAGTTTTCGTGGCGAAACGTCAACCCGGCATACCGCCGCCCCGTTGTGGGAGGGAATGCGCCGAGCAAGCATGCGGCGGCGTTCATCGCGAGCGCGGTGATACATTCGCCCGCTCTTCTGTCGGTACCCAAGGAGAAACCACGATGAAACAACTGATTGCCGCTTGCGCCCTCGCGCTCCCGTTCCTGGCCGGCCAGGCGTTCGCCCAGGGCAGCGCACCGGCCGCGATGCCGGCTGCACCCGCTGCCAAGAATTCGCAACAAGACAAGATGAAGCAATGCAACATGGACGCCGCCGGCAAGAAGGGCGACGAGCGCAAGGCGTTCATGAAGGGCTGCCTGTCGGACAAACCGATGGCCGCCAAGCCGATGACCCAGCAGGAAAAGATGGCCGCCTGCTCTAAGGCCAACAAGGGCAAGAAGGGTGACGAGTACAAGAACGCCCAGAAAGAGTGCCTGATGAACAAGGGCTAAGCATCTCCTTAGCACTGCTCCAGAAAGGCGGCCCCACCCGGTCGCCTTTTTTGTTGGTCGCTGCTTTGCAACACAGGGATGCTATCCTCGCGGCATGCGGATCATTCTCATCACCGGTATGTCGGGTTCAGGGAAATCGGTCGCCCTGAACGTGCTCGAAGACGCAGGTTACTACTGCGTCGACAACCTGCCCGCGCAGTTCATCCCCGAGCTGGCGCGCTATCTGGCGGACCAGGGCTACACCCACCTGGGTGTCGCCACCGATATCCGCAGCCGAGAATCGCTGCGCAAGGTACCCGAGACCATCACCACGCTGCGCAAGGAACACGACGTGCGCATGCTGTTCCTGACGGCGAGCACCAACGCCTTGGTGCAGCGCTATTCCGAAACACGTCGCCGTCACCCGCTGTCGATCCGCAATGGCCGACCCGATGTTACCGGCACGCCCGCCAGCGCCAAGGACGCCGACACGTCCCTCATCGAAGCCATCGAGATGGAGCGCGAGCTGCTCAGCCCGCTGGCTGACCCGGCGCACCGCATCGACACCAGCACGCTGCGCACCAACGCCCTGCGCGCGTACATCAAGGAATTCATCAGCGACGAGCCGCACGACATCACGTTGATGTTCGAATCGTTCGGTTTCAAGCACGGCGTGCCAACGGACGCCGACCTCGTCTTCGACGTGCGCTCGCTGCCCAACCCGTACTACGACACGCAACTGCGCCCGCTCACCGGCCGCGATCGGCCCGTCATCGACTTCCTGCAAAGCCAGCCGATGGTGCTGGCGATGGCCGAAGACATTCGCGCCTACGTGGAAAAGTGGCTGCCGAGTTTCATCGCCGACAACCGCAGCTACCTGACCGTCGCGATTGGCTGCACGGGGGGCCAGCACCGTTCCGTGTATATCGCTGAACGGCTTGCCACGTACTTCCGCGCGCATGGTAATGTGTTAGTCCGCCACCGCGAATTGGCCGTAGACGGTTGAGCCGCGCGGCGCTACGCGAAGGTCTTGCCGCCGTCTGCTGAAGCCCGTCCATGCAAGAAGACATCGCTCTCTCGCCCTTTTCACCGCTGCCGCCGCTGCCAACCGAGCTGCCGCTGTTTCCGCTGCACACGGTGCTGTTTCCGGGCGGACTGCTCCCACTGCGTATTTTCGAAGCCCGCTACATGGACATGGTCCGCACCTGCCTGCGTGACCAAACCCCCTTTGGCGTCTGCCTGATCGAACGAGGTCATGAGGTGGCCACCGCAGAGGCGGCGACTGTGCCAGTCGATGTCGGTTGCATCGCTCACATCGTCGAGTGCGACATGGAGCAGCTTGGACTGCTGATGATCAAGGTGCGCGGCACGCAGCGCTTCAAAGTGCTGTCGTTCGACACCACGCCCGATGGCCTGATGCGCGGCACGGTCGAGCCTATCGGCGCCGACGTGGAAGACTGCAAGAGCGAACTCTTCGATGATTGCGTGAACGCTCTGCGCCGCATCGTCGCCACACTCGGCTCGCGTGAAGACGGCAACGTGCCGATGGCCGAGCCGTATGACTGGAACAGCCCAAGCTGGGTTGCCAACCGACTGTGCGAGCTGCTACCGGTGCCGCTCAAGGCCAAGCAGAAGCTGATGGAACTGATGGATGCGGGCATGCGCATCGAAATCGTCCATCGGTACATGAAGCAGCATCACATCCTTTGATGCTGCTTCAGTCGAGCTAGATCAGGCTCGGCTGCACCAGCGTCTCCAGCGCCAACTTCACCGGCGCGGGCAATCCCACGGAATTGAGTTGCGCGAGCGGCAGCCAGCGCCAGTCATCGCCGAGCGCGACGGGCGTGGCAATGTCCGCGCGCAGCAAGTGCATGTGCAGGCGGAAATGCGTGAAGGTGTGCGTGAGCGCGCCGGCCATTTCCACCGCAGAGACAGCGCCATACGCCTGCGCGGCCCGGCGCACGACGTCGACGTCTAACGGATGCGCGTCAATCGCATCGTCCATCTCGCCCACCAGCGGCAGCGACCACAACCCACCCCAGATGCCACGTTGCGGACGCCGTTGCAGCAGCACCGCGTCGCTGTGCAGAGCGATGATGAGCGTGGCTGCGCGCTCGGGTATCGCCTTGCGCGGGCGCGGCACGGGCAACGCCATCACGCGCTCGGTACTGCGCGCTTCGCATAGCGATTCAAGCGGACAGGCACGTTCGCCCGTAAGGCAAGCGGGCTTGCCGCGCGTGCAGACCGTGGCACCCAGATCCATCAAACCCTGCGTGTAGGGTTGGATATCGTTGGCCGGCGGCAACACGGCTTCGGCGATACGCCACATCGTGTCTTCGACACGCTTGTCACCGGGAAAGCCGTCGATGCCGAACGCGCGCGCAAACACCCGCTTGACGTTGCCATCGAGAATGGCCGCACGCACGCCATACGAAAACGCAGCGATGGCCGCAGCGGTCGAGCGCCCAATGCCCGGCAGCGAGGCCAACACCTCAGGGTCGCGCGGGAAGATGCCTCCATGCTCCGCCACGACGATCTGTGCGCAGCGATGCAGATTGCGCGCACGCGTGTAGTAGCCCAGGCCGGCCCATGCGGCCATCACGTCGTCGGCAGGCGCTGCGGCCAGCGCTTGCACGGTGGGGAAACGCTCGATAAAGCGTGCGTAATAGCCCAGCACCGCGCTCACTTGCGTTTGCTGCAGCATGATCTCGGAGAGCCACGTGCGATACGCATCGCCGGTGTTCTGCCACGGCAGGTGGTGACGGCCATGGCGCTGCTGCCAGGCGATCACGCGCACGGCGAAATCATCGGGAAGCGAGGGCAAAACAGGGGCAGGTTGCGCGGGTCGGCGCGTGCGGCGTGGGGTGGTGGTCATGCGTGTGATGAAGAAGCGGCGCACGGAAGATGCGCGCTGGCGGCGATCCTACCAGAACGAAAAAGGCGCCCGCAGGCGCCTTTCCCTTGCAGCATAACGATGTGCGTCAGGCCGCGACGGATTGCTGCTCCAGAATCGTCCCGGCCGAGAGGATGCGGTCGGTGTACGTCGCAATTGTGCCGCTGCGCTCATCCAGCGTGTTGAGCAGCGCTTCGAGTTCGGTGATACGTGCTTCGAGCGTATCGGTCGCCTCGTGGATGCGCTCGATCGAATCGACACGCTTGCGCAGTTGCTTCTGGTGATCGCGCACCTGCGCTTCGAGCGGCGTCATGACCGACTTCAGCCAGATCTCGATATCACGGTTCATGTCCTGGAAGGTATCGAGCACGCGGCTGGCCACCGTAGAGAACGCGCCGTGCACGAGCTGCGGCTTCGGACGCGTCAGGAAGCTGAACGCGCCAAAGTGATTGTGCGCGAGCATCAGCGTTTCTTTCAGATCGGCGTCGTAGCGCGTGCCTAGGAAGCGCAGCGGCGGCGACAGCGTAAAACCGTGCTCGGCGTTGAACTTCTTGTACATGCCGTCGACCATCTGGTGCAGCTGGTCGATACGGTTGGCGGCGTCGCGCACTAGGCCGGTCAGGTGGCCGAACAGCTTGTCCATGTCGTCACGCAGGCCACGCGAGAACACACGCTCCTTCATCTTCTCGCGCGCTTCGCGCATGGTCGAGCGGATCTGCTTGAGCTGCACGCTCTTGATGATCTCCGCGCTGTGGCGGCCGAACACCGTGCGCAGCGCCTGGAACTTGGCG
>NZ_JBFBKP010000127.1:0-6481 GCF_040702285.1 Arthrobacter sp. NPDC080086 | reverse complement strand
TCGATCACCGTCAAGCTGATCGCCCCGATCGCCATGGAAGAAGGCCTGCGCTTCGCTATCCGCGAAGGTGGCCGTACCGTGGGTGCTGGCGTCGTCGCCAAGATCATCAAGTAAAAGGCGGACCGATGCGCCGTTCCTCGTAAGGGGCGTGGCGCATCGCCTGTTGCATCGCTCTTTCAATCTACCGGCGGCCCGGCCGCCATGCTCTTTAAGGAAACATCATGCAGAACCAGAAGATCCGTATCCGCCTGAAGGCTTTCGACTACCGCCTGATCGACCAGTCGGCCGCTGAAATCGTCGAGACCGCCAAGCGCACCGGCGCGATCGTCAAGGGCCCGGTGCCCCTGCCGACCCGCATCCAGCGTTTCGACGTTCTGCGTTCGCCGCACGTCAACAAGACCAGCCGCGACCAGTTCGAAATCCGTACGCACCAGCGCCTGATGGACATCGTCGATCCGACGGACAAGACTGTTGACGCGCTGATGAAGCTGGACCTGCCGGCTGGCGTGGACGTTGAGATCAAGCTGCAGTAAGCAAGACAACGCTGCTGGATCACTCCGGTAACGGGGCAAACGGCGAGCCAAGTGCTCGCCGTTTCGCTTTTGGGCGCCGAATGTTGCGCTGCGCACGACGCTCGTGCGCGTATTCGATGATCGCGCTTGCAGATTGTTTGTAGGCGGGATATAGTGTAGGGCTACCCCTTTAGTCAAGGGGAGTGGGCTGGCCATTTGGCCTCGCGCTGTCTCTTTAGGCGCAGTCCAGTTCAAGATTCGTAGTATCAATCAGCCCCGGCCAATCGCAGCTGGGAATGGAGCAAACCATGAGCCTTGGCCTTGTAGGTCGCAAGGTTGGCATGACCCGTATTTTCACGGACGACGGCGATTCGATTCCCGTTACCGTGCTCGAGGTCGGCGACAACCGCGTGACGCAAATCAAGACGGACGAGACCGACGGTTATACCGCGGTTCAAGTCACCTTCGGCACCCGACGCGCCAGCCGCGTCACCAAGCCGCTGGCGGGTCATCTCGCCAAAGCCGGCGTGGAAGCGGGCGAAGTCATCAAAGAATTCCGAGTGGATGCCGCTCGTGCCGCTGAATTCCAGCCGGGCGCGAACATCAGCGTCGACCTGTTCGAAGTCGGTCAGAAGATCGACGTCCAGGGTGTGACGATTGGTAAGGGCTACGCCGGTACCATCAAGCGTTACAACTTCTCGTCGGGCCGCGCCACGCACGGTAACTCGCGCTCGCACAACGTGCCGGGCTCGATCGGTATGGCGCAGGATCCGGGCCGCGTGTTCCCGGGTAAGCGCATGACCGGTCACATGGGTGACGTCACCCGTACCGTTCAGAACCTGGAAATCGCCAAGATCGACGCAGAGCGCAAGCTGCTGCTGGTCAAGGGCGCAATCCCGGGCGCCAAGGGCGGTCAAGTCATCGTCACGCCGGCCGTGAAGGCTCGCGTCAAGAAGGCATAAGGAGCAAACGCATGGAACTGAAGCTGCTCCAGGACAACGGTCAACTCGGCGCTGGCGTTGCTGCCTCGCCGGAAGTGTTCGGCCGTGACTATAACGAAGCCCTCGTTCACCAGATCGTCGTCGCTTACCAGGCCAACGCTCGCAGCGGTAACCGTAAGCAGAAGGATCGTGAAGAGGTCAAGCACACGACCAAGAAGCCGTGGCGCCAAAAGGGTACGGGCCGCGCCCGTGCAGGTATGAGTTCCTCCCCGCTGTGGCGCGGGGGTGGTCGTATCTTCCCGAATAGCCCGGAAGAAAACTTCTCGCAGAAGGTCAACAAGAAGATGTACCGCGCCGGCATGCGCTCGATTTATTCGCAGCTTGCCCGCGAAGGTCGCATCAACGTCGTTGACAGCCTGTCCGTCGAAGCGCCCAAGACCAAGCTGCTGGCCGACAAGCTCGGCGCCATGGGCCTGGATTCGGTGCTCGTGATTACCGATAACCTGGACGAAAACCTCTTCCTGGCATCGCGCAACCTGGCGCACGTGCTCGTGGTTGAGCCGCGTCACGCTGACCCCCTGTCGCTCGTGCACTACAAGAAGGTGCTCGTGACGAAGGGTGCCGTCGCGCAGATCGAGGAGTTGCTGAAATGACGCAAGTTGCCAAGAACGACCATCGCCTGATGCAGGTGCTGCTGGCGCCCGTGGTGTCTGAAAAGGCAACGCTGGTGGCCGAGAAGAACGAACAGGTCGTGTTCGAAGTGGCTCCCGACGCCAACAAGATCGAGGTGAAGGCTGCCGTTGAACTGCTGTTCAAGGTGGAAGTCGCTTCCGTCCAGATCCTGAACCGCAAGGGCAAGCAAAAGCGCTTCGGTCGCTTCATGGGTCGTCGTAACCACGTGAAGATGGCCTATGTCTCGCTGAAGCCGGGCCAGGAAATCAATTTTGAAGCGGAGGCCAAGTAATCATGGCACTCGTTAAGACCAAGCCGACATCGCCGGGCCGCCGCTCGATGGTGAAGGTCGTCAACCCCGACCTTCACAAGGGTGCGCCGCACGCTCCGCTGCTGGAAAAGCAATTCCAGAAGTCGGGTCGTAACAACAACGGCCACATCACCACGCGTCATAAGGGCGGTGGTCACAAGCATCACTATCGCATCGTCGACTTCAAGCGTAACGATAAGGACGGCATCCCGGCCAAGATCGAGCGCCTGGAATACGATCCGAACCGTAGCGCCAACATCGCGCTCGTGCTGTTCGCTGACGGCGAGCGTCGCTACATCATCGCCCCGAAGGGTGCTGTGGTTGGCCAAGCTATCGCCAACGGCTCGGAAGCGCCGATCAAGGCTGGTAACAACCTGCCGATCCGCAACATTCCGGTCGGTACGACAATCCACTGCGTGGAAATCCTGCCGGGCAAGGGCGCGCAGGTTGCCCGTTCGGCCGGTACGTCCGCCGTGCTGCTGGCTCGCGAAGGCATCTACGCTCAAGTGCGTCTGCGCTCGGGTGAAGTGCGTCGCGTGCACATCGAGTGCCGCGCGACCATCGGTGAAGTCGGCAACGAAGAGCACAGCCTGCGCCAGATCGGCAAGGCCGGTGCAACCCGTTGGCGCGGTATTCGCCCGACCGTTCGTGGTGTGGTGATGAACCCGGTGGATCACCCGCACGGTGGTGGTGAAGGCAAGACTGCTGCTGGCCGTGATCCGGTGTCCCCGTGGGGTACGCCGACCAAGGGCTACCGCACCCGTCGTAACAAGCGCACGGACAGCATGATCGTTCAGCGCCGTCACAAGCGTTAATCGGTAGGTAGGAGCTAAGAAATGACTCGTTCCGTAAAGAAAGGTCCGTTCATCGACGCCCACCTGCTGAAGAAGGTGGAAGCGGCGGTGAGCACCAAGGACAAGAAGCCCATCAAGACGTGGTCGCGTCGTTCGACCATTCTGCCGGACTTCATCGGTCTGACGATCGCCGTTCACAACGGCCGTCAGCACGTGCCCGTGTATGTCACGGAAAACATGGTTGGCCACAAGCTCGGCGAATTTGCGCTCACCCGCACGTTCAAGGGCCACGCTGCCGACAAGAAAGCGAAGCGATAAGGGGCAATCATGGAAGTTAAAGCGATTCATCGCGGCGCCCGTATCTCCGCACAGAAGACGCGCCTGGTTGCTGACCAGATCCGCGGCCTGTCGATCGAGCGCGCGCTCAACGTGCTGACGTTCAGCCCGAAGAAGGCGGCTGGCATCGTGAAGAAGGTGGTCGAGTCCGCCATCGCGAACGCCGAGCACAACGAAGGCGCCGACATCGATGAGCTGAAGGTCAAGTCGATCTACGTCGACAAGGCAACGTCGCTCAAGCGCTTCACCGCGCGTGCGAAGGGCCGTGGCAACCGCATCGAGAAACAAACCTGTCACATCACTGTGACGCTGGGCAACTAAGGGGTCACGATGGGACAGAAGATTCATCCGACTGGCTTCCGTCTGGCTGTCAGCCGTAACTGGGCTTCGCGTTGGTACGCAAGCAACACCCAGTTTGCCGGCATGCTCAAGGAAGACATCGAAGTTCGCGAGTTTCTGAAGAAGAAGCTGAAGAACGCTTCGGTGGGCCGCGTGGTCATCGAGCGTCCGGCTAAGAATGCGCGTATCACCATTTACAGCTCGCGTCCGGGCGTGGTGATCGGCAAGAAGGGCGAGGACATCGAACTGCTGAAGGCTGAACTGCAGCGTCGCATGGGCGTGCCCGTGCACGTGAACATCGAAGAAATCCGCAAGCCGGAAGTCGATGCACAGCTGATCGCCGATTCGATCACGCAGCAGCTCGAGCGCCGCATCATGTTCCGCCGCGCCATGAAGCGGGCGATGCAGAACGCAATGCGTCTGGGTGCGCAAGGCATCAAGATCATGAGCTCGGGCCGTCTGAACGGCATCGAAATCGCCCGTACCGAGTGGTACCGCGAAGGCCGTGTGCCCCTGCACACGCTGCGCGCCGATATCGACTACGGCTTCTCCGAAGCGGAAACCACCTACGGCATCATTGGTGTCAAGGTGTGGGTGTACAAGGGCGACCACCTGGGTCGCAACGATGCGCCCGTCGTGGAAGAGCCGAAGGAAGACGAGCGCCGTCGCCGCCCGGGTCGCCCGGAAGGCCGTCGCCGTGAGGGCGAAGGTCGCCCGGCCGGTCAGCGCCGCGGTGCTGGTGCAGGTGCCCGTCGTGGTGCCGACGCCAAGACTGGAGAATAAGCATGCTGCAACCTAAGCGCAGGAAATACCGCAAGGAGCAGAAGGGCCGTAACACCGGTATCGCCACGCGCGGTAACGCCGTGTCGTTCGGCGAATTCGGCCTGAAGGCGATGGGCCGCGGCCGTCTGACCGCACGTCAGATCGAGTCGGCCCGTCGTGCGATGACCCGTCACATCAAGCGTGGCGGCCGCATTTGGATCCGGATTTTCCCGGACAAGCCGATCTCGAAGAAGCCTGCCGAAGTCCGTATGGGTAACGGTAAGGGCAACCCGGAATACTACGTGGCTGAAATTCAGCCGGGCAAGATGCTGTACGAAATGGACGGCGTTGGCGAAGAACTGGCACGCGAGGCATTCCGCCTGGCCGCTGCCAAGCTGCCGATCGCGACCAGCTTCGTGGTGCGTCAGGTCGGAACGTAAGGAGCACACACCATGAAAGCATCCGAACTGCGCGACAAAGATGTCGCGGGGCTGAACCAGGAGCTCTCTGAGCTGCTGAAGGCCCAATTTGGCCTGCGCATGCAAAAGGCGACGCAACAGCTGCAGAACACCAGCCAGCTGAAGAAGGTGCGTCGTGACATTGCGCGTGTCCGCACCGTGCTGGGCCAGAAGGGGAACCAGAAATGACTGAAGCCGCAACGTCCCTGAAGCGCACGCTCGTCGGTCGCGTTGTCAGCAACAAGATGGACAAGACCGTCACGGTCCTGATCGAAAACCGCGTCAAGCATCCGCTGTACGGCAAGTACGTGGTGCGCTCGAAGAAGTACCACGCGCACGACGAAGCCAACCAGTACAACGAAGGCGACAAGGTTGAGATCACGGAATCGCGTCCGCTCTCCCGCACCAAGTCGTGGGTGGTGTCGCGTTTGCTTGAAGCTGCACGCGTGATCTAAAACAACAGCGCAGTAGTTTGCTGTTGCAAGACCGAGATTATGTGATATAGTCTCGGTCTTTCCCTTTGAGAGAGTTGCTAGCAGCTACGCTGGCGGCGCAGTAAAGGGAAAGGCGAATGGGCCAGGCGGCAGTCGCCGTCGGGCAGCTACCGACTTCAAGTTGATCAACCCAATCGCAGTTGGCGCAATGCCAGCAGCCGGCGGGACCAAGACTGATCGCCTCTGCGCATTGTGCGTCTGGCGAATTAAGTTGGGACGAGAACACCATGATTCAGACAGAAAGCCGGCTCGAAGTGGCCGATAACACGGGTGCGCGTGAAGTCATGTGCATCAAGGTGCTGGGCGGTTCGAAGCGCCGCTACGCCAGCGTCGGCGACATCATCAAGGTCAGCGTCAAGGATGCTGCCCCGCGTGGTCGCGTGAAGAAGGGCGATATCTACAACGCCGTGGTGGTGCGTACCGCCAAGGGCGTGCGCCGTCCTGACGGTTCGCTCATCAAGTTCGACGGCAATGCCGCCGTGCTGCTGAACACCAAGCTTGAGCCGATCGGCACCCGTATCTTCGGGCCGGTCACTCGCGAACTCCGTACCGAGCGCTTCATGAAGATCGTGTCGCTCGCGCCGGAAGTGCTGTAATCGGAGGCCGCATGAACAAGATTCGCAAGGGCGATCGCGTCATCGTCCGTACCGGTAAAGACAAGGGTAAGCAAGGTACCGTGCTGTCCGTGCTCGCTGAGCACGTGACGGTGGAAGGTGTGAACGTTGCCAAGAAGCACGTGCGCCCGAACCCGATGCTGGGTACCTCGGGTGGTCGTGCCGAACGACTCCACCACGCCCAGCACCAGCGCGGCAGCCAGCGTGCCCGGCACTGAACCCAACCCACCCAGCACGATGATGGCCAGC
>NZ_JBFBKP010000126.1:0-7388 GCF_040702285.1 Arthrobacter sp. NPDC080086 | reverse complement strand
GGACGGCGGGCGCCCGCGGTCCGGGCCCGGGCCGGGGCGGGGGCCGGCTACATCCGTGCCAGGCGGGCGCGGACGGCCATAAAGATGCCGTAGCAGATCAGTCCGGCGCCGACGGCGGCGAGCATGTACATGCCCAGCGGCTGATCGCGCAGGGCCTTGAGGCCGCCGTCGAGCCCGGTCGATTCGTCCGGGTCCGCCTTGATAGTGGCGATCACGATCAGCATCCCGGTCAGCAGCAGCGCCACGCCCTTGGCCGCGTAGCCGGCGATGCCGGTGATTTTCACGGCCAGGGAGGCGTGCTCGTTGGCGGGCATGCGCAGGTACTTCACGAAGGACTTCCGGAAGCCTCGGATGGCGTAGACGACGCCGGTGACGGCGACGGCGACGCCGATCAGGATCAGCAGCAGGGTCCCGCCGGGGGTGGCCATCAGGTGCAGGGTCAGGTCGCTGGTGGATTGGCGGTGGTCGGCGTGCGCGCCCATGGCCACCGACGCGAGGGTCAGCGCGAAGCCGGTGTAGACGACGGCCTGCAGGGCGGCCTTGAGCTTCTTGGCGACCTTCTTCTTCGTCTCCAGGTGCTCGAAGTCGAACACCGCGTCGCTGGTCTGCCAGATCGCCAGCGCCACGCACGCGGTGAAGGCGCTCCAGAGCAGGTACGGTCCGACGGGCTGCTGGGCCATCTCGGCCACCGCGCCGCTGACGTCCGCCTGGCCCTGGCCGCCCATCGCGAGCCGGATCGCGACCAGGCCGATCAGGAAGTGCAGCAGCCCGGAGACGGCGAACCCGGCGCGGGCCGCGATTTCGAGCGGCCGGGAGTTGGTGACATCCTCCGCAACTTCTGCCGCGTCTTTCAATTCCATGCTGCTGGTCCGTTCTTGCACTGTTGAGCTTTGCCGTAATCCTGCCATGCGGACGGCCCCCGCGGCCGCAGGCGATGGGCCCGGATCAGCGGCGCCGGTAGCTGAGGTCGAAGATCAGCCGGCCGGCCTCGTGGGCCTTGTTCTCGAAGCTGGTCAGGATCCGGCCGTCGAACCGCGGCGCCCAGCCGCCGACGTCGTCGACGCCCTCGTTGGGGCCGGTGTGCTCGGTGCTGACCGGGGCCCGGCCCTCCTTGACCGGGGCGCCGCCCACCACGGACTCCACACCGGATTCCCAGACCTGGGTCAGCGGGCTCTCCGGGCCGCTGCGTTCGCCCTCGTGCAGGTTTTCGAAGTCGGTGGCGCCGGCCATGACCTCCCGGACGTGCACGGCGTAGTTGGACCAGTCAGTGGCGATCCGGAAGATACCGCCAGGCTTCAGCGCCCGGGCGGCGAGTTCCGCGAACGCCGGCTGGATCAGGCGGCGCTTGTGGTGCCGCGACTTGTGCCACGGGTCCGGGAAGAAGACCCAGAGCTCGGTGACGGAGCCGGCCGGCAGCATGCTGGCCAGGACCTCGGGAGCGTTGGCCTCCACCACGCGGACGTTGGTCAGGCCGCGGCTGTTGATCTTGATCAGGGTGTTTGCCAGGCCGGGGGTGTAGACCTCCACGGCCAGGAAGTCGGTGCCCGGGTTCTGTTCGGCCGCGTGGCAGACCGCGTCGCCCAGGCCGGAGCCGATCTCCACGATCAGAGGAGCCTTGCGGCCGAACTCTTCCTCGGCGTCGAAGACGTACTCCGGGTGGACGGAGGTGTTGGCGACGTGCCGGGGCACGTCCACGGCCCAGCGGTCCGAATGCTCATCCCAGGCGGCCTGGCGTCGGCCCTGCAACCGGGTGCCGCGGCGCACGAAGCTCACCGGGCGGCCGCCGTAGGTGCCGAAGGAGGCCTGGCTGCCGGGGGTCACCGGGCGCGGGGAAGGCGCCGGCTGCGGGGATTCTGGGGATTCACTCATCCCCTCCAGAATAGTGGAGCCCCGCAGCGGCGCCGGGTCCCGGTCAGGCGGTGAGGTCCTTGCCCTTGGTCTCCGGGATGGTGAAGACGAACAGGGCCGAGACTGCCAGCAGCGCCACGGCGTAGACGTTGAACAGCTGCGGGGACTGCAGGCTGGTGCCCAGCCACTGCTGCAGGTACGGGGCGGTGCCGCCGAAGAGTGCCACGCAGATCGAGTAGGGCACGCCCACGCCCACCGTGCGGATGCTGGTGGGGAACAGTTCGGCGTAGACGGCCGGGACGATCGCGGCGCTCGCGGCGATGAAGATCAGCATCACGGACATGCTGACGGCCAGCTGCCAGGCGGAATCCTTCAGCAGGGCGGTCATCGGGAAGTGCAGCAGGCCTGCGCCGATCGCGCCGGACCAGAGCACCTTCTTGCGGCCGATCCGGTCCGCGAGCTTGCCCCAGAACGGCAGCGCGGCGATGAAGACAATGTTGCCCACGACGCCGGCCCAGAGCGCCTCGCCGCGGTCGATCTTCAGGGCGGTGGTGGCGTAGCTGGGGGCGACGACGCCCCAGATGTAGTAGATGACCGTCAGGCCCACGGTCAGGCCGATGACCTGCAGCGCCTGCTTCCGGTGGCGGACGATTTGCGGCCAGATCGCGGCCTTCTTCTCGGCCAGCGCCTCACCGGCGAAGACGTCGGTCTCGTGCAGCCGGGACCGCATGATCAGTGCGTACAGGCCCATCGCGGCGCCGATCAGGAACGGGATCCGCCAGCCCCAGGCATTCATCGCCTCGGTGGAGAGAGCCATGTTCAGGACCGCGCCCAGCAGGGTTCCGAACAGGATGCCGACCGTGCCGGAGGTGTAGATCAGGGTGGCCCAGAAGCCGCGGTGTTCCTTCGGGGCCATCTCCGATAGGTAGGTCTGGGAGGAGGGCAGCTCGCCGCCGTGCGCCAGGCCCTGGACCAGCCGGGCAACCAGCAGCATCAGGGACGCAAAGGCGCCCACCGCCGCGAAGGTCGGGGCGATGCCGATCATCAGGCTGCCCACCGAGGCCAGGCCCACGGCGAGGGTCATGGATGCCTTGCGGCCGATCCGGTCGCCGATCCAGCCGAAGAGGAAGCCCCCGAAGGGCCGGGCGACGAAGCCGACGGCGAAGATCGCCAGGGTGGAGAGCACCGCCGAGGCGGGGTCAGATTTGCTGAAGAGTTGGCTGGCGATGAACGGGGTAAACGTGGCGTAGATGGCCCAGTCGTACCATTCGACGGCGTTGCCAATGCCGGTGCCGATCAAGGTCTTGCGGGTGGATGTCCGGGGAGCCGTCGGCTGGGACACGGTTGCTGTCATGGGAATCTCCGGGTGGTTCTGGGTGGGGGTGCTGCTGGACGGGGGTGCCGGTTAGGAGCGGCCGGCGGGGACTGCGGCCGCCGTGGCTGTGGCGGTCGAGAGGGTGGCGAGCCGGGACAGGGCGAGTTCGGCGTAGAGCGCGGCGCCGTCGGCCAGGACGGCGTCGTCGAACGTGGCGTACGGGGAGTGGTTGAACGCCGACGTCGTGTGGTCGCCGCCGTGCGGGACGGCGGAGAGGCCGATGAAGGTCCCGGGGACCTCGGCCAGGACGCGGGAGAAGTCCTCGGAGCCGCTCAGCGGCGTGGCCCAGCGGGCCAGCCGGCCGTCGCCGAAGAGGTCCCCGATGACGTTTTCCGCGGTGCGGGTCTCGTCCTCGTCGGTGATGGTGAGCGGGTATTCCTGCTGGTAGTCGACGTCGACGTCGAGCCCGTGGGCCGTCGCGATGCCGCGCAGGAGGCGGGGGACGGCGTCCATCATCTTCTGCCGGGACTCCTCGGAGAAGGTCCGCACGGTCGCCTCGATCCGGGCGGATTCGGGGATGATGTTCCGCTTGGTGCCGGCCTGGAGTACGCCCACGGAGAGGACCACCGGGTCGAACATGTTGAACTGGCGGGTGACCATGACCTGCAGGGCCGTGACCATCTCCGCGGCGACCGTGACCGGATCCTTGGCCGCATGCGGGGCCGAGCCGTGGCCGCCGGCGCCCAGCACGGTGACGGTGAGCCCGTCGGAGGAGCTGAGCATCACACCGGGCTTGGTGCAGAAGGTGCCGTGCGGTTCCAGTGCGGAGAACACGTGCATGCCGTAGGCGGCATCCACGCGCCGGCCCGGGGCGTCAAGGACGCCCTCGCGGATCATGTAGCTGGCCCCGTCGAAGCCCTCCTCGCCGGGCTGGAACATGAGGACGACGTCGCCGGCCAGACGGTGGCGCTGTTCCGCGAGCAGGGTGGCGGCGCCTGCGAGCATGGAGGTATGCAGGTCGTGGCCGCAGGCGTGCATGGCCCCGTCCACGGTGGAGGTGTAGTCGACGCCGGTCTTCTCCTGGACCGGGAGGCCGTCCATGTCGGCGCGCAGGAGCACGGCGGGCCGGCTGGCGGCATCGCTACCCTGGCCGCGGAGAACCGCGGTGACGGAGTTGGTGTCCGTGCCCAGGGTGATCTCGTACCCCAGCCCGTCGAGCTGCTGCAGGACCTTCTCCTGGGTGCGGGGCAGGTCCAGGCCGATCTCCGGCTCGCGGTGCAGGGCGTGGCGGAAACGGGCGAGCTCCGGCTGGAGCTCCCGGGCGTCGTCGGTAATGGTCACAAACTCTCCTGGCGGTTGATTGGGGTGGTGCGTTCGGGTCTATTCTGGAGTGACCTGCGCCACATGGGCCTAAAGGGCTGGAAATATGCACACCTAGCCGTGAAACGCAGAATTCATGCAGGAGAGGGGAGTGGGCCGTGGAGCTGAGCGAGGATGACCTGGCGCTGATTAACGTGCTGCAGATGGCGCCGCGGCTGGGCTGGGGCGACGCCGCGGAGATCCTGGGCGTCCACGCCACCACGCTGGCAGCACGCTGGGACCGGCTGCGGGCCTCCGGGGTTTCGTGGATCACAGCCCACCTGATCGGTGACCCGCACCAGATGTGCCTGGCCTTCATCGCCGTCGACTGCGAGATGCACCGCCGCGACGAGGTCACCGCGCAACTGGCCCTGATGCCGGAGGTGGTGACCGTCGAGGAGGCCGCCAGCAAGCGCAACCTGATGCTGACGGTCATCACCCGGTCCCTGGACGATCTGAGCGACCAGGTGATGTCCCGGCTGAAGGAGATCGAGGGCCTGACCAAGTACGAGACCGCGCTCTGTACCCGGCTGCATTCCAGCGGCGGCGCCTGGCGGCTCAACGTGCTGGACCGGGCACAGCAGGCGGCCGTACGGACCCTTGCCGGCGCCGACGGCGGGACCGCGGCAGCGGCGGCCGCAGCCGCTTCCGCGCGGGAACTGCCGGAAAGCCACCTGGCCCTGCTGCCGTTCCTGGCCCGGGACGGGCGGGCCACGGCCGCGGAGATCGCACGGAGCCTGGGCCGCCACCCGGCCACCGTCCAGCGGCAGCTGAACCGGGTGCTGGCCAGCGGCATGCTGTCCTTCCGCTGCGAGGTGGCCCAGCGCTATTCGTCCTTCCCGGTCACGTGCCAGTGGTTCGTCAACGTCCCCGCCGGCCAGCACGAGGCCGCGGCGGCGGAGCTGAAGACCATGCGCAACGTCCGCCTGAGCGCCTCCACCACCGGGCCCACCAACTTCGTGATCATCATGTGGCTGCAGTCCCTGGCCGACGTGATGACGGTCGAACTCGCGCTGCAGCAGAAGGTACCGGGCATCGACCTGGTCGAAAGCGTGGTGATGCTGCGGACCGTCAAGCGGGTGGGGTGGATGCTCGACGCCGACTCCCGGGCCAGCGGCGCCGTCGTCGTCCCCGCCCAGGGGCTCGCGCCGTAGGCTTCAGGTATGTCGAACGCCGCCAGCCCGCGAACTCGCCCCGATCCAGGGGCGGGGGCAGGCGGCATCTTCCAGCGCCGGTACGTCCTAGTGACCCTCGGCGCCTGCGCGCTGGTGTTCCTGGCGGCCTTTGAATCGCTGGCGGTGACCACCATCATGCCGCTGGTCAGCCGCGAACTCGACGGCGCCGGCCTCTACGCCCTGGCCTTCGCCGGGCCGCTGGCCACCGGTGTGATCGGCATGGTGGCCTCCGGCAGCTGGGCCGACCGCAGGGGGCCGGTGGCACCGCTGCTCTCCGCCGTCGGCATGTTCGTGGTGGGACTGCTGATTGCCGGGACCGCCCCCTCCATGCCGGTCCTGGTCGCCGGGCGGCTGGTGCAGGGACTCGGTGGCGGCGGCCTCACCGTGGCGCTGTATGTCGTGGTGGCCCGGGTCTACCCGCCGCCGCTGCACCCGAAGATCTTCGCCGCGTTCTCCGCGGCCTGGGTGGTCCCCTCGCTGGTGGGCCCGTTCACCGCCGGGCTGGTGGCGGAGGTGGCGGGCTGGCCGTGGGTCTTCCTGGGGGTGGTGGGCCTGGTGGTGCCGGCGCTGCTGCTGACCGCCCCGGCGTTGCGAGCGCTGCCGAAAAACGAGCCTGCCCCTGATGAAGCGGCCGCACCGGCGGACCCGGCGGGCCAGACGGAACCCGCTGCGACGGAACCTGCCGCGGCGGACCAGGCAGACCGCCAGCCCTCCCGCGTCCCCGGGGCGCTGGCCAAGCTGGGCCTGGCCGCGCTCGCCGCCGCCGCGGTCCTGGGCTTGAACCTCTCATCGACCCTCCCGGGGATCGGCGGCCTGCTGGCCGGAGCCGCCGTCGCCGTCGCGCTGCTGGCCGTCCGCCCGCTGATGCCACGTGGCACCCTGACCGCCCGGCGCGGGCTCCCCAGCGTCATCCTCACCCGCGGGCTGGCCTCCGCGGCGTTCTTCGGCGCCGAGGTGTACCTGCCGTACCTGCTGGTGGAGCGGTACGCATTCGCGCCTACCTTTGCCGGGCTGACCCTGACCGCCGGTGCCGTGGCATGGGCCTCCGCGTCCGCGGTGCAGGGCCGGCTGGGCCCGCGGCTGGAACACCGCCGCGCCATCCGGATCGGGGCGGCGATGGTACTCGCCGCCGTCGTCCTCGCCCTGGCCACCACCGTCCTCGGCTGGCCTGCCGCCGTCGCGATCGCCGGCTGGGTGTTCGCCGGCGCGGGCATGGGCCTGATGTACGCGCGGCTCAGCGTCATGACACTGGCCCTCTCCACCCGCGAGAGCGAGGGCTTCAACAGCTCCGCGATGTCCATCTCGGACTCCCTCGGCGGCGCGCTTTCGCTGGCCACCACGGGCATCATCTTCGCGGCGTTCACGACGGCGGGAGCCGGCCCTGCCGGCGCCGCCGCACCGTTCGCCGGGGTCTTCGCGCTCACCGCCGCGATCGGCGTCGCGGGCGTCCTGGTGGCGCCGCGCGTCGCCCGCCGCGGCGCACCCAACTAACTGGCAGTTGAAGCCGTTTTGAGCCGCGAAAACGGCCTTAGCTGCGAGTCAAATGGGATGGGACCTACGGGAGGGTCGGGACCGGCCGGAAACGGGAGGAGGGTCCCGGATGATAGACTGGGTGAACTTGATGTGCAGTGATGCCCACTCCTGATCCGGCTGGAAAGCCTCGGCAGACCGCCGGATCGCCCGCGTATTCC
>NZ_JBFBKP010000125.1:0-7498 GCF_040702285.1 Arthrobacter sp. NPDC080086 | reverse complement strand
CTCCGACAGGCCCGATGCCACTCCCAGGCCGCCGGAAAAAATCCAACGGGAGTCCGTCGTAGGCTTGACTTAGGCGCGTGGCACCAAACCGGCACTTGTACGGCGACCGTTTCGGCGCCGTCGTACATCCAAATTTTTTTAGGAGTGGAAATGGCTGATCCCGCACGGGCTGCCAAGTTGGCGCAGCGGATCAAGGTTGTGGTTGCGGAGGCTTTGGGCCGACGGGTGAAGGATCCCCGGCTCGAAGGCGTGACCGTGACCGATGCGCGGGTGACCAATGACCTGCAGCACGCCACGGTGTACTACACCGTGTTCGGCGACGAGACGGCGCAGGCCGATGCCGCCAAGGGTCTGGAGAAGGCCAAGGGTGTGCTCCGGCAGGAAGTCGGCCGCAACATCACCGTCCGGCTGACTCCGACCCTGGAGTTCGTCGCCGACCAGATCCCCGTGGTGGCCTCAAACCTCGAGGAACTGCTGCGCGAGGCGAAGAAGCGCGACGCCGAGGTGGCGGCCCTCGCGGCCGGCGCCAAGCACGCCGGCGACGCCGACCCGTACAAGAGCGACATCCCCGACGACGTCGAACTCGACGACGAGGACTTTGACGAGGACGACTTCGACGAGGAGAACCACGATCTCCGCGCCGGCGGCGACATCGACGAGGACAGCAACAAGTAGTCCCGGCACGCCCCGGACCTCCGGCCGGACCCGTTTGCGGGTCCGGCCGGAGGCGTATCCGGGGCTGGCCGCCCGCCGCCCGCGGGGCCTTTGGACCCTAGGCGCTCCGGCGCCCGGAGGGTCCCATGGAACCATGACTCCGGGGCACCCGAACGACGGCGGCAGGCCATGACCACGGCGCTGGTGACGTGCCCGAACTGCGGCGCCACCAACCGCATCCCCGCCGCCGTGGCTGGCCACCCCCGCTGCGGCAAATGCCGGCAAGACCTGCCCTGGATCGTGGCCGCCGGAGACGCGGACTTCGCCGCGATCGCTGAGCAGTCATCGGTGCCGGCGCTGGTGGATTTCTGGGCCGCCTGGTGCGGCCCCTGCCGCATGGTCAGCCCGGTGCTGGACCGGCTGGCGCGCGAGCGGGCCGGACAGGTCAAACTCGTCAAGGTCGACGTGGACACCTCCCCGGCCCTGTCCCGCCGCTTCGACGTGCAGGCCATCCCCACCATGCTGGTCATCATCGACGGCACGGTGGTGGCGCGCCAGGCCGGGGCGCCCCCGGCGGCCGCGCTGCGGTCCTGGCTGGACGGGGCGCTGGCCGGCCGGAACGAAAGGAGCCGGCGGTGACCGAGATCCTGCGCTACGAGGTGGGATCCGGGACCGTGCTGGTGGAGGTCGACGAGGGCAGCTTCGGGGTCGAGCGTCCGGCCCGGAACGAGATCGGGGTGCTGGAGGCCGGCCGCCGGCTCGAGGATGCCCTGGCCGCGGTCCGCCCGGCCGCCCGCGCCGCCGCCGAGGTGATGCGCGAACTCGCCCCGGAACACCTGCAACTGCAGTTCGGGGTGAAACTGGCCGGCGACGCCGGGGCGATCATCGCCCGCACCTGCGCCGAGGGGCACTTCGTGGTCACCCTGTCCTTTACCGCGTCGGCCGCACCCGAGGTTCCGGACGAGAACGAGATCGTGCTCTGACCGCGGTGCTTTGACCGGTCCTGTCGCTACCGCTGGCGCGTCGCGTCAGCGCCGCCGTCGGGCGCCCAGGCGGCCCAGCAGCGGCGACCCCATGCCGAGCAGGAAACCGAAGTCATACCAGTTGCCGGCCCGGGCCGTGTTGTAGAACGGGAATTCCTTCCACGCCCCGAAGACGTGGGCGATCAGGATGATCCAGGCCGTCAGCCCGTTCCAGATGCCCCACAACAGGTCCTGCCACCACATGGCCGCCTCCGTTTTCCTTGTCGTTGCCCGCCTCCGGCGGCTGGGACGTGTCGGGTCAGGCTACTGCCTGGCCGCATCCCGCGGTAGGGACTCCGGGGCCGTGTCGTCCCCGGACCGGTCCCTGCCGGGCAGCCGCTCCAGCCCCTCGACCAGTTCCGCGGTGCCGCCGCACAAGGCGATCCGGATCCAGCCCTCGCCGATCGAACCGAACGCGGTTCCCGGGGCGAAGGCAACCCCCGACTCGGCCAGGAAACGCCGCACCCAGGCCCGGACGTTGCCGCCGCTGACGTGGGACATGTCCGCCCACAGGTAGAAGGCGCCCTGGGCGGTCAGGAAGGGGATGTCCTTCGCGTCCAGGACCCGGGAGGCGGCGTCCCGGTTGGTCCGGTAGTGGGCATGGGCGTGGGACACGTAGTCCTGCGGGCCGGTGAGCGCGGCCAGGGCGGCGTACTGCGAGGGGGAGGCCACGCAGGAGACGATCGCCTCCATGACGTTGTTCATCTGCTGCTCCAGGCCGGGAGGGCAGATCAGCGCGCCGATCCGCAGGCCCGTCAGCCCGTAGGTCTTGGAGAGCGTCAGCGACGTGAAGACGCGGGCCTCGCCGGGGACGTCGCTGTCGAACCGGGCCGGGCTGACGTGCGGGACGTCGTAGGTGAAGGCCTCGTAGCATTCATCCGAGATGATCCACAGGTCGTGCTTCCGGGCCAGTTCCACCAGCCGCCGCGTGAGGTCCTCGCTGAGCACGGCACCCAGCGGGTTCGAGGGGGAGTTGAGCACCAGCACCCGGGTCCGCGGGGTGATCAGCTCCTCAATGTCCTCGATCCGCGGCTGGAAGGCGTGGTCCGGGTACAGCGGGTAACGGACCGGGACGGCGTGCAGCAGGCTGGAGGTCATGGCAAACGTGGGGTAGCCGGGGTTGGGCACCAGGATCTCGTCGCCGGGGGAGAGCAACAGGCTCATCGCGAAGTGCAGGCCCTGCTGGGCGCCGTCGACGACGTACACGCGATCCGCGCCGACGTCGACGCCGTTGTGCTCCCGGAAGCGGGCGGCGAATGCCTCCCGCAGCGCGGGAATCCCGGCGTTGGGCGTGTAGTTGGTTTCGTCCCGGTCCAGGCACGCCATGCCGGCCTCGAGGACGTGGCGGGGGAGCGCGAAGCCCGGCTCGCCGATGCTCAGCACGATCGCGCCGGGGGTGTGCCAGGCGGCCTCGGTGATCTCGCGGATCTGGTTGACGGGAACATCGCGGACATGGGCGGCTAGCTCTGGCATGGTTGCCATCCTAGCCGCCGGGCCGGTGCCTGCCGGCTGTGGCTTCCCGGCGGCTTCCCGGTGCTGTGCTGGTGCTGCGCACGGCCGACTCCCGGGCGGCGGGAGGCCGGTGTGTCGCGGATATACTGGGAGGCGTGCTTTCTGGACTGGTGATAGTAGACAAGCCGCAGGGTTGGACCAGCCACGATGTGGTTGGGCGGATGCGGCGGATCGCCGGTACCCGAAAGGTGGGCCATGCCGGCACCCTGGACCCGATGGCCACGGGCGTCCTGGTCCTGGGCGTCAACAAGGCTACCCGCCTCCTGACCTACATCGTTGGGACGTCCAAGACCTACACCGCCACCATCCGCCTGGGCGAGTCGACCATCACGGACGACGCCGAGGGCGAGGTCGTCAGCCGCACCAGCGCCGCCGGGGTCACCGAAGACGCCGTCCGTACCGGCGTCGCCGCCCTCACCGGGAAAATCCAGCAGGTCCCCAGCAGCGTGAGCGCCATCAAGGTCAACGGCGAGCGGGCCTACGCGCGCGTCCGCTCCGGCGAGGAGGTCAAACTCGCCGCCCGACCGGTCACCATCCACCGCTTCGAGATCCACGAGTTCCGGCGCAGCGCCGACGGCGCAGTGCTGGACCTGGACGTCACCGTCGAGTGCTCCTCCGGCACCTACATCCGCGCCCTCGCCCGCGACCTGGGCTCCGCCCTTGGCGTCGGCGGCCACCTCACAGCACTGCGCCGCACCCAGGTGGGGCCCTACGGCCTCGACCAGGCCCACAGCCTGGAGGAGCTCGCCGAGGAGCTGGACTTGCTGGAAATGTCGCAGGCCGCGCGGGCGCTGATGCCCAACCGCGAACTTAGCGACGAGGAGACTGTCGAACTTTCCTTCGGCCGGCGGATCGCCGCCGGTGCGCCGGCCGGTTCACCGGAGGCCGCGACGGCGGAGAATCCGGCGGCGGCCTTTGCCCCGGACGGCTCCCTCGTGGCGTTGCTTTCCGACGCCGGCAACTACGCCAAGCCCGTGCTGGTCTTCGCCCCGGACACCGGAAAGCCGGGTGCCTGAGGGTGGACGCGTATTTCTACATCATCCTGGTGGTGGGGCTGGTCTCCACCGTGCTCTGCGCCGGTGCCGGCATCCTGAAGAAGGCCCCGAACGACACCACCATTCTCTCCGTGGCCGCCGTGGAGCTGGCCCTGCTGGTCTATTTGGTGGGGTCGATCATCCGCGTGGTCTCGGGCGAGCACATCGCGGGGGAGCCGTGGGAGTTCTGGGGCTACCTGTTCACGGCGCTGCTGCTGCCGGTAGGGGCCGTGTACTGGGCCATCGCCGAACGCACCCGGTGGAGCAACTTCGTGCTGGCGGCCGTGGGCGTGACGGCCTTGGTGATGGCCGCCCGGATGAATCAGATCTGGTACTGACGTGAAAGAGGCGAGGAAGAACATGGCGGCTTCAGAGCGGGGAACCGGCACCGCGGACAACGGCGGGGCAACGGACACCTCCGGGGCATTTGGGGGCCGCGGGGCCCGTGGGGGCCGGCTCGGAGGGCTTGGCCGCCCGGCCGGGACGGGTCGGTCCAACCGGCCCGCGAAGGACACCCGCAACACCGGTCCGGGGCGGCTGTTGATCGCGGTGTACGCGATCTTCGCCCTCTCCGCGACCGCGCGGGCCGGCTACCAGATCCTCACCAAGTTCTCCGAGGCTCCGCTGGCGTACCTGCTGTCCGCCTTCGCCGCGGTGGTTTACATCGTGGCGACCATTTCCCTCGCGAAGCCCGGGCCCACCTGGTTCAAGGTGTCCGTCACGGCCGTGGTGGTGGAACTGGTCGGCGTGCTGGTGGTCGGGGCCCTGAGCCTCTTCGACGCCGTGAACTTCCCGCACGAGACCGTCTGGTCCCTGTTCGGGCGGGGCTACGGGTTCATCCCGCTGCTGCTGCCGATTCTGGGCCTGATCTGGCTCTACCGCCGCCGCCCCTCGGCCCCGGTGGCTGCTTCCGCTGACTGAGGCGGTCCGCGGCATCCGGACGACGGCGGCGGCTTCGCTGCTGAAACCGCGCGCTCCAGAGTGATGCCGTTCGAGCCTGCCGACCGACGCCGGCTCCGCCGCTGGTACCGCCCGTCCCCGACCGATGCGTACACGCGCTGGTGAGTGTGGTTGCCCTTTGAATCCCGCGGCGGCGAGCCGTCGCCGGGCAGCCGCGACCGCCGTCGTCGTTCGCCGTTTCCCGCGGCCGTGCCCCGATACTTTCCCGTCGGTGGGCATGCTTGGCTCACCGCCGCAGGCCCGCGATAATAAGTAAACTTGCGATTCATAGTAAGCATGCTTATTGTGGAACTCGGATGCGGGCAATGACGGCTTCGCTTCCTGCTGGTCAACCGAAGCGAGGGAGGCATCATGGGTACTATGAACGCCATTCCCGGAGCGACATGGGAATTTGAGGGCGCAGCCACGGGCGCAGCGCCGGTGGGCGAGGTCAGTTTGCGGCCGCTCCCGGGGTGCCTGGCATGAGCGCCGCCCCCGATTCCAGAAAATGGCGGACCGACCAACTGCTGTCAATGGCCGCCAGGGTTGTTGAACGCCGCAAGGACAACGCCCTTGCCGCGCTGGGGCTCACCCACGCCGGCGTCATTGCCCTTCAAGGCCTCGCGGCCGGACCGCTCAACCAGGAACAACTGGCGCGGCGCATTGCCGTGCAGAGCCAGACGCTGGGACGCGTCCTTGGCCGCTTGGAAGACTCCGGTCTGGTCACCCGCACCCGCGACGAACGCGACCGCCGGCAGTTCTCCGTGGCGCTGACGGACGCCGGCACCGCCGCGCTGGACGCTGCGCACAAGATCGAGCGCGAGGCACTGCCGGAGGATCTGGAGAACTGGACCCACCTGCAGCACGACCTCGGCCGCATCCTCTCCGCCTTCGAGACTCCCGGGCGCTAAGCGAGCTTTTCTAATCGTTCGCCGGTTCTAGGACGCTTGCTCAAGCCGCCGGCGCAGTTCCGGCCAGGCGGCGGCAAAGCCGGGGTGCAGCTCATGCTCATCGACGTTGGCCGGCTGAATCCACTGCAGATCCAGGCTTTCCGGATCGCTGATCGCCGGGTCGAAAGGCTCGATCACTCGCGCGGCGACTGTCGTGTAGGTCCAGTAGCCGACGTCGAACACGGACGTGAACAGCACCTCCACCGCCTCCGGGGGCACCGCGGCCTCCTCTCTCGCTTCGCGAAGTGCACCGTTGACCGCGTCCTCGCCCTGGTGCAGGGCACCTCCGGGCAGGCCCCAGGTGCCGCCCTGGTCACTCCAGGTGGCACGGTGCTGCAGGAGGATGCCTTTGCCGGCGTCGTGGACCAATAGCCCGGCCGAACCGAACCGGCCCCAGAACCGCCCCTTGTCGCCCTCCACCCAGGCGTCGCCCGGATCGCGGGGGCCGTGCGGCCGGCGCGGCCCGAAGTAGGGGTTCTCCTGCTTTTCCTGCGTGTCCGGCGTGGGGGTTGGCTGCGGGGCGTCGGGCAGGGGAGCGGCTGAGCTGTCCATATCGCTAGTCTGCCACGCGGGCAGTACGGCGTGACTCCGGGGAGGCGCACGCGAGGTCATAGGGAGTCACGTCGTCGGATTTCTTCTGCGGGTCCTTGAGGCCCGGTTAATTGTCAGGGGTCGGCGAGACTATTGGGTCATGGACGCACCGGCTGTGGTTTCGGTTTTACTGGCTCATTGGCCGGTCGGTGGCGGGCGCATGCGGCCCGCCTGGGCGAGATCAATTGTCAGAGGTCGGGGGCAGGATTAACCCATGAACGCAAAGGCTGCGGTTTCGTTTCTACCGGTCCCCGGACAGGTAGCTGGCGGGCGCGGCGGTATTGCGTTGGGGGATATCGCCGCTTCGCTGCGGGAGGTTTGCGCGGCGGCGGTCGACGACGCCGGGGTCCTGGGTTTCGCTGAGGCGGCGGCTTTCGCCGGGGATGTGGAGGAGCTCGCCCGGGCGGTGGAGTTCCTGCAGGTTGTTGCTGCGGGAGCGGTCGACCGAACGCGAACCCAGGCCGCCGCGGCCGATGCTTGTGATCGCTCCACGCCCGGGCCGGAAGGTGACGGGTACCGGCGGACCACGGACTTCCTGCGGGACCGTCTACGGATCAGTACCGCAGAGGCGCACCGCCGCCTCTGCCTTGCCGGGGAACTTCTGCCACGGGTTGGGCTGACCGGCCAGCCAATCCCAGCCGTTCACGAGGAACTCGCCGCAGCATTCGCGGGAGGGGAGGTCCCGTCCCGGTCCGCGACCATCATCACCCAGGCACTGGACCGGGTCCGGCTCCTGACCGACCCTGCCACCGTGGCCCGGATGGAGGAAGCCCTGACCACGGTCGCGGCGGTTCAC
>NZ_JBFBKP010000124.1:0-7547 GCF_040702285.1 Arthrobacter sp. NPDC080086 | reverse complement strand
CGCTCGGCGACGTCGGGGGCGATCCCGTCCCGGCTGACCAGGAGGGCGGCGACGTCGGCCGCGGGCGGCAGCCGCAGGGCCACGGGGCGGCAGCGGGACCGGATGGTCACCAGCACGTCCGCGGGGGAGGGGGCGCAGAGCATCCAGATGGTCCGCGGGGTGGGTTCCTCGATGGCCTTGAGCAGCACGTTGGTGGTCCGCTCCGCCATCCGGTCCGCGTCTTCCACCACGATGATCCGCCACCGTGCCGAGGACGGCCGGTTCCCGGCGGTGGACACCAGTTCGCGGGCCTCGTCGATGGTGATGGTGACCTTCTCGGTGCGCACGAACGTCACGTCCGAGTGCGTCTCGCCGACGATGGTCTGGCAGGCGTGGCACTGCCCGCAGCCGCGGCGGGTGATGTCGTCCTGGTCGCAGTTCAGGGCCGCGGCGAAGGCCTTGGCGGCGTTGGAGCGGCCGGATCCCGGCGGCCCCGTGAAGAGCCAGGCGTGGGTCAGGCCCTCGCCCTCCGCGGCCTGCCGGAGCTGGTCGACGACGGCGGGCTGGCCCTGCAGGTCATCCCAGACACTCATGCCGAGCTGCCTTGCCGGAGCGACAGCAGCGCGTCCACCCGGCCCAGGATTTTCGCCGACAGCTCCTCGACCGGCAGGTGCGCGTCCAGGACTAGATACTGGCCCGGCCGCGCCGCCGCGAGCTCGAGGAAGGCGCCGCGGATCCGGGCGTGGAAGTCGTCCGCCTCGGATTCGAGCCGGTCCTCGGCTTCATCCCCGGCGGTGCGGCGGCGGCGCCCGTCCGCGGGGTCGACGTCGAGCAGGACGGTCAGGTCCGGCCAGAGCCCGGCGGTGGCCCACTCGTTGATCTCGCGCACCCGGTCCGTGCCCAGATGCCGGCCGGCGCCCTGGTAGGCGACGGAGGAGTCGATGTAACGGTCGGTCAGGACCACGTCGCCGCGTTCCAGGGCCGGCCGCAGGACCTGCTCGGCGTGGGCGGCGCGGGAGGCGGCGAAAATCAGCGCCTCGGTCCGGCCGTCGATCTCGCCGTGACCGTGGTCAAGCACAAGGGAGCGCAGCTTCTCGCCGATCGGGGTGCCCCCGGGCTCCCGGGTGCGCAGGACGGTGAGGCCGCGTGACTCCAGCGCCGCGGCCAGCGCGGCCGCCTGCGTGGACTTGCCGGCGCCGTCGCCGCCTTCGAAGGCGATCAACAGGCCGGGGAACGGCCCGCGGGCAGGGCCGGGAGTCTGGGAAGTCACTGCTCTAGCGTACCGACAACCACGGACACTCTGCTGGTGCGCCGTAACGCCCTGCGGGTCCCGCGCCGCCCCACGTACCCTGTCAGCATGAGTCTCTCCGAAGATCAGGCCGCCGCGCTGTCCGCCGAAACCGTCGTGGTCGCGGCGGGCCGTCCGCCGCGCGAACGCGACGCCCCGGTCAACCCGCCGCTGGTGCTGTCCTCCACCTACTTCGGCACCGGGCCGCTGGGCCCCGGCGACCGCGGCTACGGCCGGTACTCCAACCCCACCTGGGACCCGTTCGAGGAGGCCCTGGCGCAGCTGGAGGGAGCCTCGCTGCCCGGGTTGCTGTACGCCTCCGGGCTTGCGGCCGTCAGTTCGGCGCTCTCCCTGGTCCCGCCGCAGGGTGTGCTGGTGATGCCCTCGCACAGCTACGCCGGATCCCTGGTGATGGCCACCGAACTGGCCGAGGCCGGGGTGCTGGAACTGCGGACCGTGGACATCGCGGACACCGACGCCGTCCTGGCCCAGCTGGCGCCCGCGCAGGGCAAACCGGCCAGTGTGCTCTGGCTGGAGAGCCCCACCAATCCGATGCTCGGCGTCGCGGACATCCGCGCCCTCACCGCCGCCGCCCACGACGCCGGGGCCATCGTCATCACGGACAACACCTTCTCCACCCCGCTGGTGCAGCAGCCGCTGTCGCTGGGCTCCGACGTCGTGCTGCACTCGGTGACCAAGTACCTCGCCGGGCATTCCGACGTCGTCCTCGGCGCCCTTGTGACCTCGGATGAGGCGTTGCACGCCCGCCTGCTGCACCACCGCACCATCCACGGCGGGATCGCCGGGCCGTTCGAGGCCTGGCTGGCGCTGCGGGGGCTGCGCACCCTGGCGCTGCGGATCGAACGGTCGCAGGCGTCCGCCGCCATCCTCGCGGGGCGTCTGGCCCGTCATCCCCGGGTGGGCAGCATCCGGTACCCGGGACTTCCCACGGACCCCGGCCACAGGCGGGCCAAGGAACAGATGACGGGCTTCGGCTCGATCCTCTGCATCGAAATGGCTCCCGCGGCCGGGCTGAGCGGCGCGGACGCGGCGGACCGGATGATCACCGGCCTGCGGCTCTGGTTGCCCGCCACCTCCCTTGGCGGAGTGGAATCCCTGATCGAACGACGGCGCCGGCACACCGCCGAGCCGCTCAGCGTGCCGGAGAATCTGGTGCGCCTCAGCGTCGGGATCGAAAATGTCGAGGACCTGTGGGCCGATTTGGAGCAGGCCCTCGCCACGTTGGACGGTTAGGCTGGGGACATGGACGGACGCTTGCTGATTGACTTTGCCGACAGGGGAATCTACTTCCTCCTCGCCCTGGTGGCCCTGGGGCTCGAGGTGTGGGCCTTCTTCGACTGCCTGCGGCACAAGCCCAACGCGTTCGAGGCCATGTCCAAGCGCACCAAGACCTTCTGGCTCGCCCTCACCGGCGGCGCCCTGGCCATCGGCCTGCTGTCCCTGCTGGGCGGCGGCGGTGGCTTCTTTGGCCCGCTGGGTCTGTTCGGCCTCGCGGCCGTCACGGCGGCCTCCGTTTACCTCGCGGACGTTCGTCCGGCCGTCCGCGACGCCGGCCGCGGCGGCAGCCGCAACATGGGCCCTTACGGCCCCTGGTGACCCCGGCGGCCGCCCTCCGCGGCCGGTAATCCGTCGGGGGCTACCGCGGCCCAGGCCACGGACAGTTCCCCCAGCCGCCAGCGGGACGGCCTGTCCAGCACGGGCCAGCCAGCCTCCCGCAGCGCACGGCACGCTGCCATCCAGCGCTGCCGGTGCCCGAAGGAAGCCAGCGGCGCCGCCTCCACCCAGGCCTTGTCCAGTGCCTGCAGAAAGTTGTGCACCTTCTCGCCGGGGACGTTGCGGTGGATCAGGGCCTTCGGGAGACGTTCGGCAATCTCGGAGGGCAGTTCCACGGAGCCGAAGCGCAGGGACAGTCCCAGACTGATCGGACCCCCGGCGTCGAGCGCCACCCAGGTGACGTTCCGCCCGATCTCGTCGCAGGTGCCGTCGACGAAGAGCCCGCCGGGAGCCAGCCGGTCCTGGACCAACCGCCAGATCGCCGGGACGTCGGCCTCCTCATACTGGCGGAGCACGTTGAAGGCCCGCACCAGCACGGGCCGGCCGGGCACCGGCAGCTCGAAGCCGCCCAGTTGGAAGCTCAGACCGGGCCGTTCCAGCGCCTTCGCCTGGCGGACCCGCTCCGGTTCGATCTCGATGCCTACCAGGCGGACATCCGGGCGGACGGCGGAGAGCCGCTGGAAAAGTTCGACGGCGGTGGCGGGGGAGGCGCCGTAGCCGAGGTCCACCACCAGGGGGTCGGCCGCGGTGCGCAGCCGCCACGCCTGCGGCCCGGCCAGCCACCGGTCCACCCGGCGCATCCGGTTCGGGTTGGTGGTGCCGCGGGTCACGTTGCCCACCGGCCGCCCGGCGCGTGTTCCGCCCCGGGTTCCGGGGGACGCCACCCGCTCAGCCTTCTGCACCACGGCTTAACCCTAGCCTCCGGCCCGGGGTCGGGCGCAGTAGGCCCGGGTGCAGAAGCCCCGGTGTAACGGACGGCGCCTCCGCCGGGGCCTCGGCTAGGATGACAACCATGACTTACAAGCTGATCCTGCTGCGCCACGGGCACAGCGAATGGAACGCCAAGAATCTGTTCACCGGCTGGGTGGACGTGGACCTGAATGACCAGGGACGTGCCGAGGCGGTGCGCGGCGGCGAGTTGCTCGTGGAGAACAACGTCCTCCCGGACATCCTCTACACCTCGCGCCTGAAGCGGGCCATCAACACCGCCAACCTGGCCCTCGACAAGGCGGACCGCGGCTGGATCGACGTCAAGCGCGACTGGCGCCTGAACGAGCGCCACTACGGTGCGCTGCAGGGCAAGGACAAGGCCCAGACCCTGGCCGAGTACGGCGAGGAGCAGTTCATGACCTGGCGCCGGTCCTACGACACCCCGCCGCCGCCCCTGGCCGATGACTCCGAGTTCTCCCAGGTGGGCGACCCGCGGTACAAGGACCTCGGCGACGAGATGCCCCGCACCGAATGCCTCAAGGACGTCCTGGTCCGCCTCCTGCCGTACTGGGAATCGGACATCAAGGAAGACCTGAAGGCCGGAAAGACCGTGCTGGTCACCGCCCACGGCAACTCCCTGCGCGCCCTGGTCAAGCACCTGGACGGGATCAGCGACGAGGACATCGCCGGCCTGAACATCCCCACCGGCATCCCGCTGGTCTACGACCTCGACGAGGACTTCAAGCCACTGAACCCGGGCGGAACCTACCTCGACCCGGAGGCCGCGGCCGAGTCCATCAAGGCCGTGGCGAACCAGGGCAAGAAGTAGCCCCGGAAGTTCCCCGGAAACGTCGACGGCGGCCGTCCACCCCCACGGGGGCCGGCCGCCGTCGTGTGTTTCTCCAGCGGTACTGGCGGTACTGCCGGTACTAGCTGTGCTCGATGCTGTTCGGGTGCCAGGCGCCGGTGACCAGGTAGGTCACCTTCTGTGCCACGGACACGCCGTGGTCGGCGAAGCGCTCGAAATAGCGGCTGGCCAGGGCCACGTCCACGGTGGTGGCGGCGGACTCGGCCCAGTCGCTGCGGGCGATCGCCTTGAACACGGACAGGTGCAGGTCGTTGACGGTGGTGTTGGCCTTCAGGATGTCCCGGGCCACCTCAAGGTCGCGGGTCTCCAGCAGGATGGTCAGCTTCTCCGCGATCTCCAGGTCCGCCTTGGCGAACTCCCGGAACGTGTCCTGCAGCTGGGCGGGAATGACGTTGGCCGGGTAGCGGAGCCGGGCCAGCTGGGCGATGTGCCGGGCCAGGTCTCCCATGCGCTCCAGCGATGCGCTCATCCGCAGCGAGCCGACGATCATGCGCAGGTCGCTGGCTACCGGGCCCTGGAGGGCCAGGATGTCGATGGCGCGTTCGTCGAGGCTGTTCTGCAGGAAGTCGATGCGGGCATCGGCGGCGATGACATCCTCGGCGAGGTCGACGTCGGCGCCCTCGAAAGCGGTGGTGGCCTTCTCGAAGGCCTCGCTGACCAGCTTGGAAATCTCTACGAGCTGTTCACCGACCTGGGCGAGCTCTTCCTGAAAAACCTTACGCACGGGGCGTCCTTTCCTCGTCGACGTCGCGGACGGCCGCTGGGCCGGCAACGTCTGGTTTCGCCGTAGCGGCGTTCAACCTGCCACCCTGCCACTCGTCGGTGAACTGTTGCGCCCCACTAGATGAACGTTAGCTGAACCAGCCCCGGAACCGCACACGTTTTCGATTGAGCCGCCCGCGCACCGCATAAGCTGGAGCCGTGGATCCAATGCTCATCGGTGTGATCGCCGGCCTCATCGGCCTGGCGCTCGGCGTCTTCGGCGTGCTCGCGTTCCGCCTCAGCGAACAGCAGCGCCGGATCAGCGACGTCGAGACCGACGAACCCTCCCTGCCCGAGGGCGCCGCCGAGGTCCTGGCCGTCCTGGGCCGGGCGTTCGTGGTGGTGGACGCGATCGACGGCGTCGTCCGGGCCAGTCCCGCCGCCTATGCCTACGGCCTGGTCCGCGGCCACACCGTGGTCCACCAGCAGCTGCTCGAGCTGACCGCCAAGGTCCGCCGCGACGGCGTTATCCTCGAGAAGCAGCTCGAACTGCCCCGCGGCCCGCTCGGCCAGGGGACCCTGATCGTCCAGGTCCGCGCAGCCATGCTCGGTGAGGAATACATCCTGCTCCTGGCCGATGACCGCACCGAGATCACCCGCACCGAGGAGATCCGCAACGACTTCGTCGCCAACGTATCGCACGAGCTGAAGACCCCCGTCGGGGCCATTTCGCTGCTGGCCGAGGCGCTGGAGGCTTCCCCGGATGACGAGGAAGCGGTCCGCCGCTTCGCCAAGCGGATGCACAAGGAGTCCACCCGTCTTGCCGCCCTGGTGCAGGACATCATCGAACTCTCCCGCCTGCAGGGCGCCAACGTCGCCCAGGCCGCACATCCGGTGGACATCAACACCGTCGTCGCCGAGGCCGTGGACCGCTCCCAGCTGCCGGCCGAGAGCAAGAACATCGACATCGTGGTCGGCGGTCGGACAGATGCGATGGTCTACGGCGACCAGGACCTCCTCGTCACGGCCCTCCGCAACCTGATCGACAACGCCATCCGCTACTCGCCGGAGAACACCCGCGTCGGCGTCGGAGTCCGCTCCCGCGACGGCCTGGTGTCCGTCTCCGTGACGGACCAGGGCGAGGGCCTGAGCCCGGAGGACCAGGAGCGCGTGTTTGAGCGCTTCTACCGGGTGGACTCCGCGCGTTCCCGCCACACCGGGGGCACCGGGCTGGGCCTGAGCATCGTCAAGCACGTCATGGCCAACCACGGCGGCGAGGTCACGCTCTGGTCCCGGCCGGGCCAGGGTTCCACCTTCACCCTCCGGCTGCCGGAGATGGAAGGCCAGGACGCCCCCGCGGGCGATCCGCGCCGGGCACCCCACAGCGAACGACCCGATCGACGCGACGCCGCCGGCGTCCATGAACAAGGAGCTAGCGCTTGAGCCGGATTCTTATTGTCGAGGACGAGGAGTCCTTCAGCGACCCGCTGTCCTTCCTCCTGGGGAAGGAAGGGTTCGAGGTGGAGGTCGTGGACAACGGCCTCGATGCAATCACCGAGTTCGACCGCAACGGCGCCGACCTGGTCCTCCTGGACCTGCAGCTGCCCGGGCAGTCCGGCACTGAGGTCTGCCGGCAGCTGCGGCAGCGCTCCTCCGTCCCGGTCATCATGCTGACCGCCAAGGACGCCGAGATCGACAAGGTGGTGGGCCTGGAACTTGGTGCCGACGACTACGTCACCAAGCCCTATTCCTCCCGCGAGCTCGTCGCCCGCGTCCGGGCCGTGCTGCGTCGGCACGGCGAACCGGAAGAACTGGTTTCCAGCACCGTCCAGGCGGGCCCGGTCCGGATGGACGTCGAACGGCACGTGGTCAGCGTCCAGGGCGAGCAGGTCTCGCTGCCGCTGAAGGAGTTCGAACTTCTGGAGATGCTGCTGCGCAATTCCGGCCGCGTCCTGACCCGCGGGCAGCTGATCGACCGGGTCTGGGGATCGGACTACGTCGGCGACACCAAGACCCTCGACGTGCACGTCAAGCGGCTGCGCAGCAAGATCGAGCCGGACCCTTCTGCGCCGCGGCACCTGATCACCGTCCGCGGCCTGGGCTACAAGTTCGAACCCTAAACCTACCGAGTGCGCGCAGTCGGCCCGATAGAGACCGGGGCGGCATAACAAAGGAGCGGCACCCCGCGAGGGGTGCCGCTCCTTT
>NZ_JBFBKP010000123.1:0-7566 GCF_040702285.1 Arthrobacter sp. NPDC080086 | reverse complement strand
CACACGTCCCATTGAGGGATCCCCTTACGGACACCTGAACCGGTCGCCATATCGGGATTCTTGTGTCGCATAACCTAAGTGCCTCAAAACCCTAGGGTTATGAGACGGGTGGCTGGTGTTAATCGCCAGAGACCTGGCCACGACTAGTAGTTTGTCGATCATGCGATAGCCGTCGTTCGGCCACGGACTCGGTGCCTGGCGGTGAGCCTGCCTGGAGTCGGGCGACCTCAGGCGCGGGCGATGATCTCGCCGTTGGGGATCAGGAACCAGCCGTCGTCGGTGGATCCCCAGCGGTGCCAGCCCGCGGAGATCCGGGCCAGGTCCGCGGGAGTGGCGAAGCCGTACTCCACGGCCTGCTCCGCGAAGGAGGAATGCAGCACCCGTTCGCCCCACACCCGGGCCTGCCAACGCCGGGTCTGGCCGGTGGCGTAGAGCCAGTTGCTGCTGGAGGGCGCGACGTCGGTGAAGCCGGCAGACTGCGCCCAGGACACCAGCCGCCGCCCCGCGTCCGGTTCCGCGCCGTTCCGACGGGCTATCCGCTGATACAGCTCCATCCATTCGTCGAGTTCCGGGACGGCCGGGTACCAGCTCATGCCGTGGAAATCGGCGTCGCGGGCGGCGACGATGCCCCCGGCCCTGGCCACCCGGCGCATTTCCCGCAGCGCGGCCACCGGGTCGGTGAGGTGCTGCAAGACCTGGTGGGCGTGGACGACGTCGAAGCTTTCGTCGTCGAAGTCCAGGTCGTAGAGGTTGCCGGCCACGAAGCGGGCGTTGGCGGTGCCGCGTTCGGCTGCCAGGGCGGAGGCGTGGGCGATCACCTCGGCCGAGCGGTCCAGCCCGGTCACCTCCCCGGGCGCCACCAGTGCGGCAAAGTCGCACGTGATACTGCCCGGGCCGCAGCCGACGTCGAGCACCGAAACGCCCGGGGTCAGGTGCGGGAGTATGAACGCTGCGGAGTTCTCCGCCGTGCGCGACGCGTGGGCGCGGACCACGGATTCGTGATGGCCGTGTGTATAGACATCCTCTGGCTGTTCGGCGCTCATGGCCACAGGCTACGCGCTTCCGGCCGCTTCCTCGCCTGCCCGGACCGTGGCGGCGATCATCTCGGTCAGGAACCGGGTGGCCACCTCCAGTTCCTCCGGGGTGAAGCGTTCCATTGCTGCCCCCATGTGGCGGGCCAGCGGCAGGAACATGGCGCCGCCGTCGTCGAAGGCCTTGGCCGTCATCCTCAACTGGACCTGCCGACGGTCCGTGCCCTCGCGTTCCCGCACCACGTGGCCGGAGCGGTCCAGCCGGTCGATGAGGGCCGTGGTGGCGGGGGAGCTGAGGTGCAGTTCCCGGCGCAACACCCCGGGCGTGACCACCTGGTTCTTGGCCGTGTGCTCCATGATCACGGACAGGGCGTTGAGGTCCGTCCGGTGCATGTCGTTGCGGGCGCCGGCGGCGTCGACGTAGCGGTTGGCCTCCAGGCTGAACTCCTGGAGCAGCCGGACAAGCGGCGACGGCTCCCCGGGGCCGCCCTGCGGTGGAATCTCTGCTGACACTGGCCGCTCACCTCCTCCTGCGTTTCGTCCCCCGGCGCACCTGGCGCCCCACGGAGTTTACTCCAGGAGGCTCGACGGATCCCGGGGGAGAATTCCGCACCAATATATCTAGCCAGACACTTATATCCATCATGGAGATAATCTATGATTTACTGAAGTCTACTCCGTACCGCCCCCAGAGAAGGACGCCATGAAAACCAAGCGGCAAAACTCAACCCGTGTACCGTTCTGGCTCCGCTGGCTGGTGCCCGTCCTGCTGGTGGTCACCTGGCTGGCCATCGCCGGCATCGGCGGCCCCACCTTCGGCCGGCTAAGCGAAGTCTCCTCCAACGACCAAGCCTCCTTCCTTCCGGCCGGCGCCGAGGCCACGGAGGCGCAGGACTGGCAGGCCAAGTTCCGCGACTCCAAGGAGATCCCCGCCGTCGTCGTGATCGAAAGCGACGCCGCGTTCACCCCCGCCCAGCTCGGCCAGGCCGCCGCACTCAAGGGCAAGCTGGAGGAGCTCAAGGCCGGCAGCAGCGTGATCGGGCCGATCCCCTCCAAGGACGCGAAGGCCGTGCAGTTCGTTGTCCCCATCGCCTCCTCCGACGAGGTCAAGAACGTGATCAAGGAGGTCCGCGACGAGGTCAAGGCCTCCGCCCCCGAGGGCATGCAGACCTTCGTCACGGGCCCGGCGGGCCTCACGGCTGACCTGGTCAGCGCCTTCGCCGGCATCGACGGCATCCTCCTGCTCGTGGCGCTCGGGGCGGTGTTCGTGATCCTCCTGGTGGTCTACCGGTCCCTGCTGCTGCCCATCGCGGTGCTGTTCACGTCCGTGTTCGCCCTCTGCGCCGCCATCCTGCTGGTCTTCGGCATGGCCAAGCTGGGCTGGATCCAGCTCAACGGCCAGAGCCAGGGCATCCTGTCCATTCTGGTCATCGGCGCCGCGACGGACTACGCCCTGCTTTACGTGGCACGGTTCCGCGAGGCCCTGACGCACACCACCAACCGCACCGCCGCCGCCCTCACCGCGTGGAAGGCCGCGTGGGAGCCGATCCTGGCCTCCGGCGCCACGGTGATCATCGCCCTCCTGTGCCTGCTCTTCTCCGACCTGAACTCGAACAAGGCCCTGGGCCCGGTGGCGGCCGCGGGCATCCTCTGCTCACTCTTTGCCGCCCTTACCCTGCTGCCGGCCATGATGGCGCTCCTCGGCCGCACCGCGTTCTGGCCATTCCGGCCCAAGGTGCTCCCCGAGGAGGAGCGCGAGCCGGAATTCGTCACCGGCCTCGAGGGCCAGAAGGGCCTGTGGCGGGCCACCGGCACGCTGGTTTCCCGACGCCCGCGCACCGTCTGGGTGGCCTCGGTCCTGCTGCTGGTGATCGCCGCGGCGGGCGTGCTCCAGCTCAAGGCCAACGGCGTCCCGCAGACCGCCGTCATCCTCTCCGCCTCCAACGCGGTGGACGGCCAGAAGGCTCTGGCACGCCACTTCGACGCCGGCAGCGGCAGCCCCGCCGTGATCGTCACCGACCAGGCGAAGGCCCAGGACGTGCTGGCCAAGACCAAGGACACCAACGGCGTCGGCGATGCCTACCTGGTGGCCGACGGCGGGGCCCCGGTGATCCCCGGCGCCCCCGGTGCCGCCACCGAACCGGCGGTCCGTGACGGCCGGGTCCTGATCAACGCCATCCTGAACGACGCGGCCGACTCCAACGAGGCCGAGAACGTCGTCGTCGAACTCCGCAAGGAACTCAAGACCATCGACAGCGGCGCGCTCGTCGGCGGGGTCACGGCCACGGCGCTGGACACCAACACCACGGCCCAGCGCGACCTCGTCACCATCATCCCGGTGGTCCTGGCCGTCATCCTGGTCATCCTGATGCTGCTGCTCCGCTCCGTCCTGGCGCCGGTGCTGCTGGTGGCCTCGGTGGTCCTCTCCTACGGCGCCGCGATGGGTGTCTCCGCGGTCGTGTTCAACCACGTCTTCGGCTTCCCCGGGGCGGATGCCACCGTGCCGCTCTTCGGTTTCGTGTTCCTCGTGGCCCTGGGCGTGGACTACAACATCTTCCTGATGAGCCGGGTCCGCGAGGAATCCATCAAGCACGGCACCCGGCCCGGCATCCTGCGCGGCCTGGGCGTCACCGGCGGCGTGATCACCTCCGCCGGCGTGGTCCTGGCCGCCACCTTCGCCGCCCTGGGTGTCATCCCCATCATGTTCCTGGTGCAGCTGGCCTTCATCGTGGCGTTCGGCGTGCTGCTGGACACGGTCCTGGTCCGGTCCCTGCTGGTCCCGGCCCTGGCCTACGACCTGGGCCACCGGATCTGGTGGCCCAGCAAGCTGGGCCGGGCGGAGACCGACCGTGCGGCACGAGCCCAGGTCTCCCAGCAGCCCGAGCCGGAATCCGCAGAGGCGGGAGTCCGCTAAGACCCCCCGGCCGCAGCCGCCGTCACCGCTCCTGGTTCCCCCGCCAGGCAACCGTGGCGGCGGCTGCCTGGTTAAGGGGCATCCCCGGCGCAGGGAAACGGCCCTGTCGCCGCCCGGGGTCCCTCGATAGACTGCCCCTGCGCCCGAGCGGGCGCGCACGCCTGCAGGAGGGATCCACCCATGTCTGACAATCACGGTGAGTTTGATCGAACGGCAGCAGAAGAAGCGCGGCATGATGCGGCCGCCCCTGCCGCCGAGGAGACGGGCCTTGAGGCCGACGCCGGCCAGTACGTCGAGGGCGACTACGGCAACGCCGGCGTGACCGGGGAGAACCCGGCCGGCGCCCCGGAGGGCGAATACGCCGAGGGTGACTACGGCAAGGCCGGCGTTGCCACCGGCTCCGCGGTCGGCGCCGAGGAAGGCGACTACCCCGAGGGTGACTACGGCCGCGCCGGCGCCACGGGCCCCGATGCCGTCGCCGGCGTCGAGGGCGAATACGAAGAGGGCGACTACGGCGCCGCGGGCGCCACCGGCCACCGCGCAGCGGGCGAGGCGGCCCGCGACAACGAGCGTCGCGACGACGAAACCGGACGCTAGGCGCGCAGAAGGACTTTTCAAGCGGGCCCGGCGGGACCGTTCTCGCAGAGCGAAACGACCGCCGGGGCACCCGCCCTGCGCACTGGCGAAATCGCAGTGGCGACGAAATCCGCGGAATCCCGGGGTTTGGCGGGACAAAACCGCCGACCTCAGCGCCGCCGGCGCGGTTGAAATCCGCACCGTTAGCCAAAGTTGAGCGGAAGCGACTCAACTTTGGATTGACATCGGAATGAGCCTGCGTAGACTTGAGTGCAGAGCGCTCAACAAGTGGGCGCGCCTCGACAATCGACGGGCTCGATGCCGGGTTCACTCCCGGTCGCCGGGCCTCCGCCCGATGGCCGGGGGCAGCACGTTTCCAAGGAAAGAAGGAAGCCACACATGTCACGAGCAGTAGGTATTGACCTCGGAACCACCAACTCCGTTGTTTCCGTTCTCGAAGGTGGCGAGCCCACCGTCATTGCCAACGCCGAGGGTGGCCGCACCACGCCGTCGGTCGTTGCGTTCTCCAAGTCCGGCGAGGTCCTGGTCGGCGAAATCGCCAAGCGCCAGGCCGTCAACAACATCGACCGCACCATCTCGTCGGTCAAGCGCCACATGGGCACCGACTGGACGATGAGCATCGATGACAAGAAGTACACGGCGCAGGAAATCTCCGCCCGTATCCTCATGAAGCTCAAGAACGACGCCGAGTCCTACCTGGGCGAAAAGGTCACCGACGCGGTTATCACCGTCCCGGCCTACTTCAACGACGCCGAGCGCCAGGCCACCAAGGAAGCCGGCGAGATCGCCGGCCTGAAGGTCCTGCGCATCGTCAACGAGCCCACCGCGGCTGCCCTGGCCTACGGCCTGGACAAGGGCAAGGAAGACGAACTCATCCTCGTCTTCGACCTCGGCGGCGGCACCTTCGACGTCTCCCTGCTCGAAGTTGGCAAGGACGAGGACGACTTCTCCACCATCCAGGTCCGCGCCACCGCCGGTGACAACCGCCTAGGCGGCGACGACTGGGACCAGCGCGTCGTGGACTACCTGCTGAACCAGCTCAAGGTCAAGGGCATCGACCTGTCCAAGGACAAGATCGCCCTGCAGCGTCTCCGTGAGGCTGCCGAGCAGGCCAAGAAGGAACTGTCCTCCTCCTCCAGCACCAACGTCTCCCTCCAGTACCTCTCCGTCACCCCCGACGGCCCGGTCCACCTGGACGAGCAGCTGACCCGCGCCAAGTTCCAGGACCTGACCAAGGACCTGCTTGAGCGCACCAAGAAGCCGTTCCACGACGTCATCAAGGAAGCCGGCATCAAGCTCTCCGACATCGACCACATCGTGCTCGTCGGCGGCTCCACCCGTATGCCCGCCGTCTCCGAGCTGGTCAAGGAACTGGCCGGCGGCAAGGAGCCCAACAAGGGCGTCAACCCGGACGAGGTCGTCGCCGTCGGCGCTGCCCTGCAGGCCGGCGTCCTCAAGGGCGAACGCAAGGACGTGCTGCTGATCGACGTCACCCCGCTCTCCCTCGGTATCGAAACCAAGGGCGGCGTCATGACGCACCTGATCGAGCGCAACACCGCCATCCCCACCAAGCGGTCCGAGACCTTCACCACCGCGGATGACAACCAGCCGTCCGTGGCCATCCAGGTCTTCCAGGGCGAGCGTGAATTCACCCGCGACAACAAGCCGCTGGGCACGTTCGAACTGACCGGCATCGCACCGGCCCCGCGCGGTGTGCCGCAGGTCGAGGTCACCTTCGACATCGACGCCAACGGCATCGTCCACGTCTCGGCCAAGGACAAGGGCACCGGCAAGGAACAGTCGATGACCATCACCGGCGGTTCCAGCCTCTCCAAGGAAGACATCGACCGCATGGTCCGTGACGCCGAGGAGCACGCAGCCGAGGACAAGGCCCGCCGCGAGGCGACCGACACCCGCAACACCGCCGAGCAGCTCGCCTACTCCGTGGACAAGCTGATCGCCGACAACGCGGACAAGCTGCCCGAAGAGGTCAAGACCGAGGTCCAGGCCGACGTCGACGAGCTGAAGAAGGCGCTCGAGGGCACGGACGACGCCGCCGTCAAGACCGCGTTTGAGAAGCTGCAGGCTTCCCAGACCAAGCTCGGCGAGGCCATCTACGCCCAGGCCGGTGCCGCTGAGGGTGCCGCCGGTGCCGAAGGTGCCCCGGCCGGCGAGAAGGCTTCCGACGAGGACATCGTCGACGCCGAGATCGTTGACGAAGACGAGAAGAAGTAATCATGCCGCACCACGGTAACGAAGCAGAGCACGGCGGCGAGGGCCCGGACGAGAGCCAGAAGCCGGTGGTCCACGACAACCGCAAGGTTGATCCGAAGACCGGCCAGGCCCGGCACCCGGACCAGGAACATGCCGCGGCGGAGTCCGGATCCGGGGACGCCCTGTCCCAGGCCGAGGACATCCTCAACAGCGTGGACGTCCCGGCCGCGGAATCCGTGGCGCAGGGCGTCGACGCCGGGGAAGCGGAGGAACTGAAGAACGACCTCCGCCGCCTGCAGGCCGAGTACGTCAACTACCGCAAGCGCGTCGAACGCGACCGCGCCGTAGCAGGGGAGATGGCCGTCATCGGCGTCCTGAACTCCCTGCTCCCGGTGCTGGACGACGTCGACGCCGCCCGGCAGCACGGCGACCTGGCCGACGGCCCGTTCGCCGCGATCGCCGCGAAGCTGGAGAACGCGCTCAAGACCTACGGTCTGGTGCGCATCGATGAGACCGGCGTGGAGTTCGACCCCACGATCCACGAGGCCCTCATCCAGCAGCCCGGCGCCGACGTCGAAACCGACACGGTCAGCCAGGTCCTCCGCTCGGGCTACAAGTCCGGCGACCGGGTCCTGCGCGCCGCCCAGGTGATCGTGTCCGTCCCGGCGTAGTGTCACCACCGCGCCTTCGCGGATGAGGGGGCCCCGCCCCTACGCGTGGATTCAACACAAACATAGGAATCCCGGTTTTCAGTTGATCTTGTTGTTAGTAGCCGGCCGCGCCGGAACATTCCACCCGCGCGGTAACGCG
>NZ_JBFBKP010000122.1:0-7847 GCF_040702285.1 Arthrobacter sp. NPDC080086 | reverse complement strand
GCCAGGGCGTGCGCCACCCGGTCCCGCGTCACCAGCGACTTGTCATAGAACAGCGACTGCACCGTCCGCAGCGAGGCCGCTTCCGCCGGGCGCATCAGCAGCGCGGCCACGGGCCGCAGCGCCAGCAGCCGCAGCACCAGGGTGACCTCCTTGCCGAAGCCGGCGCTGTTGGCCAGCACCAGGGCGGCGACCCGCTCCGGGTGGTCCGCCGCCAGCTTCATGGCGACGGCGCCCCCGAGGGAGTTGCCCATGACCGGCAGCGGCTCCCGCACCCCGACGGCGTGGAGGAAGCCAGGGAGGATGCCGGCGAGCCGGGCGAGCGTCGCCGCTCCGGGCAGCCGCTCCGAATAGGCGAAGCCCGGCAGATCGACGCTGTACACGGTGTGCCGCCCGGCCAGCAGCTCATGCTGTTCGTTCCAGTCCTCCAGGCTCTGTCCGATCCCGTGGAGCAGCAGCACCGGGCTGCCGCTGCCGGTCTTCCGGTAGCGCAGCCGCGTGCCGCCTACCTGGATGTAGCCGGTGCCCGGCAGTTCCAGCGGGTCCTTCGGGGCCGGGGCCGCCGGCGCCCCGGCGCGGACGCGCTGGCCGCGGCGCCCGAACCGGACCCGGTCGGTCAGCCGGCCGGCGCGCAACAGGGCGAAGTCGCGGAAATAATTCTGGTGCAGCCGCCACGGCGAGCCGGCCCCCTGGCGCGGCAACAGGTCCGAACCGCGGAAGATGTACCCGGCCTTCAGGTCGATCAGCGACGTCAGCTCACCCTGGGAAACCTCGGCCGGTGCGGCCGGAGCCACCCACTGCCGGTCCCGCCGGTCCATGTGCTTCAGGAGCCGGACCACGTAGCCGGCCACCAGGTCCGCCTTCAGGGTCCAGGAGGCGTTGGTGTAGCCGATGGTCAGCGCAAAGTTGGGGACGCCGTCGAGCATCATGCCCTTGTAGGTCAGCGTCCGGCCCACGTCCACCGGCTCCCCGTCAACGGTGAGCGACATGCCGCCGATCACCAGCAGGTTCAGCCCGGTGGCCGTAACAATCACATCGGCCGGCAGGAAGCCGCCCGAGGCCAGTTCGATGCCTTCGGGGGTGATCCGCGCGATCCGGTCCGTGACGATGTCCGCGGTACCGGCGCTGATGGCGCGGTACAGGTCGCCGTTGGGGATGGCGCAGACCCGCTGGTCCCACGGCTGGTAGGTGGGCGCCAGGTGCGTGTCCACCGCGAACCCGGACGGCAACTTGGCCACCGCCGACTTCCGCAGGATGGCCTTCATGGTCTCCGGGCGCCGCCGGCTCAGCTGGTAGGTGAACATCGAGAACAGGATGTTCTTCACGCGCACGACGTCGTAGGCCAGCTGGGCGGGCAGCTTGCCGCGCAGCCGGTCGGCCAGGTGGTCGCGGGCGGGGACCGGGGCAATGTAGGTGGGGGAGCGCTGCAGCATGGTGACCCGCGCGGCCGTCTTAGCCATCGAGGGCACCAAGGTCACGGCCGTGGCACCGCTGCCCACCACCACCACCTGCTTGCCGGTGTAGTCCAGGTCCGCGGGCCAGTGCTGCGGGTGCACGATGGTGCCGGCGAAGTCTTCCGCGCCCTCGATGGCCGGGCTGAAGCCCTCGTCGTAGCGGTAGTAGCCGGAGCAGACCGAGAGGAACGAACACGTCAGTGTCTGCCGCTCACCGTCCTGAGCCTCGTCGGGGCGGTATTCGCCGTCGCCGGTCCGGACCACGGTGACGGTCCACTGCGCGGTCTCACTGGACCAGTCGGCCGAGACTACCCGGGTGTTGAGCCGGATGGCGGGCTCAAGCCCCTCGTCGGCCACCGTGGACCGGATGTAGTCGCGGATGGAATCGCCGTCCGCGATCGCCTTGGCGCCCTCCCAGGGCCGGAACGAATACCCGAGGGTGTACATGTCGCTGTCCGAGCGGATGCCCGGGTACCGGAAGAGGTCCCAGGTCCCCCCGACCGCCCCGCGGGACTCCAGCACCGCAAAACTCTTCCCCGGCAGCTCGCGCTTCAACCGGCTGGCAAATCCGATGCCGCTCAGGCCCGCTCCGACAATCAACACATCCACGTGTTCGCTCATACGGCCAAGTTATCGACTCGGTGTCGAAAGAGTCAACAGTCTGTTGAGACGAGGCGCTACGATGGGCGCATGGCTGAACGAGGCAGGCGAAGCGCCCGGATTTCGGGCGACGAACGCCAGGACGCAATCCTCATCACCGCCGAGGCGCTGCTCGCCGAGCGGTCCTTCGACGACGTCTCGATCGAGGACCTGGCCCGCGGTGCCGGCATCTCCCGGCCCACCTTCTACTTCTACTTCCCCTCCAAGGACGCGGTGCTGCTGGCGCTCCTGGACCGGGTCATCACCGAAGTGGAGCACCGGGTGGGGGCCCTGCCGCGGGACTTCGGCCGGGACGCGGTGGCCGCCTGGACCCGCTCGATCGGCGTCTTCGTCGACGTGTTTACCGACCACCGCGGCGTTGCCACCGCCGCCATCGCCGCCCGCGCCCGGAACGAAGAGGTCCGCGCGCTCTGGTCCCGGTCCATGCAGTCCTGGGTGGACTTCTCCAGCGACGTTATCGCGGCCGAACAGGCCCGCGGCGCGGCGCCGGACGGAGCCGATCCCCACGACCTGGCCGTCAGCCTCAACCTGATGAACGAGCGGGTCATCACCGCCGTACTCAACCGGGAAACCCCGGCGCTGGAGGAGTCCCGCGCCTTGGATGTCCTGTCCACCATCTGGATCCGCAGTATCTACGGCACCACCAACCCCGGCGCGTAGCCGGACGGAAAGGAAGTACCCGCATGGCCCCGATCCACAACCTGACGGTCCTAGGCGCCGGCGTGCTCGGCTCGCAGATCGCCTACCAGGCCGCCTTCCACGGGTTCGCCGTCACCGCCTACGACGTCGACGACGACGCCCTCAGCGCGGCACGGGTACGCTTCGACCGGCTCGCCGCGATATACCGCAGCCAGGTGCCCGGCGCCGCCGACGGCAAGGCTGAAGAGGCACTCACCCGGCTGCGGCTCACCTCGGACCTGGGCGACGCCGCGGCCGACGCGGACCTGCTGATCGAGGCCGTGCCCGAGGTACTGGAGCTCAAGCGCGAGATATACCGCTCCCTCGCGGCCCTGGCCCCGGAGCGGACCATCTTCGCCACGAACTCCTCCACCCTGCTGCCGAGCGACCTCAAGGAGTCCACCGGCCGGCCGGACCGCTTCCTGGCCCTGCACTATGCCAACAACATCTGGGCGCAGAACATCGCCGAGGTCATGGGCACCGCCGAGACCAGCCCCGAGTCGTTCGACGCCGTCGTCGCCTTCGCGCGGGAGAGCGGCCTGGAGCCGGTGGAAATCCGGAAGGAGAAGGCCGGCTACGTGCTGAACTCGCTGCTGGTGCCGCTGCTGAACGCCGCCGCGGGCCTGCTGCTGCAGGGCGTCGCGGATCCGCAGACCATCGACAAGACGTGGCGGATCGCCACCGGGGCCCCCAGCGGGCCCTTCCAGATCTTCGACGTCGTCGGCCTCACGACGGCGTACAACATCTCCTCGAACGCGCCCGACGCCGGCTCGCAGGCCTTCGCACGCTACCTGAAGGAGAACTACATCGACCACGGCAAGCTGGGCGTGGCAACGGGCGAGGGCTTCTACCGGTACTGAGCTGTAGCCGGCGGTGCCCGGTTGCGGACGCGGCTAGGGCTGCGTCTGCTGCCGGGTCTGCTCGTCGTCCCGCAGGACGTCCTGCACCGTGCGGGAGAGCAGGCAGAATTCGTTGCCCTCCGGGTCGGCAAGGACCACCCAGCTGACGTCCGGGCCCTGGCCGACGTCGGCACGGATGGCGCCGAGATCGAGGAGGCGCTGCAGTTCCGCGGCGGTGGAGATGCCGTCGGCGCGCAGGTCCAGGTGCAGCCGGTTCTTTCCCGCCTTGGCTTCCGGGACGGCGATGATGTCCATGCACGTCCCGGAGCGGTCCCGCGCGGCGATGCTTATCAATTCTTCGCCGTCACCGTCCTCGGGCACCACCTCCCAGTCCAGGACGGCGCACCAGAAGGCGGCCAGGAGTCCGGGGTTGGCGGCGTCGAGCGCTATTCCTGCGATACGGCTGGGCATGGGATCACCCTAGGCGCCGGGTTCGCGGATCACCAGTACCGGGCAGTGGGCGTGGTGGACCGTCTGCGAGGACACGGAGCCCAGCAGCATTCCCGTGAATCCGCCGTGCCCGCGGGATCCGACGGCCACGAGGTCGGCGTCCCGGGAGGCTTCGATGAGGGCCGACGCCGGGTTGCCCTGCACCGCCCGGCCGGTCAACGCCACGCCCCGGTTCCCGGCCCGGGCCAGTTCCGATTCCAGGATGGTCTCGGCGTCGCGCTGGAACACTTCGTAATCCCAGGCCTGGCCTAGCGCGTCGCTGACGTAGGGATAGTGCCAGGCGGCGATCGCCAGCACCTCTCCCGAACGCAGGCCGGCCTCCTCGACGGCCCAGTCCAGCGCCGCCTGCGACTGCGGCGAGCCGTCCACCCCCACCACGATCCTGAACTTCCCGTCTCCTGCCATGGTTCCTCCCCTCCTCGTTGGAAAGGTCCGATGAATGGGCCCGTTGGATAGACCGCCGAATGCGGGGTTCCTGTGCCGCGGGCTCCGGTGCCGCTCCCATGCTGACAGAACACGGCGCGTGAGGGGAGGGGCACCCGGCCCCGCGAACCGCACCGGGGTCTGGCGGAGGCGGCCCGGGGGTCACTAGGCTCTTGCGTATCCGGCACCACCCACAACCACACAGCCAAGGGGACCGCCATGAGACTGAGCCAACTTCCACTGCGCCTGACCACCGGAGCCTTCATCCTCAACTCGGGTTGGGGTAAACGGAACCTCGACGCCGAGAGCGCCGCCGGAGTCCAGGCCATGGCCGCGCGGGCGCTTCCCCCCGTCGCCAGCATGGACCCGGTGACCTTCGGGAAGATGCTGAGCTACGCCGAGATGTCCCTCGGCGCGGCGCTGCTGGCCCCGTTCATCCCGAGCCGGCTGGTGGGCCTGGGCCTGGCCGCCTTCTCCGGTTCCCTCGTCACCATGTACCTGAAGACCCCGGGGATGACCGAGGCGGACGGGATCCGCCCCACCCAGCAGGGCACCGGTCTGGCCAAGGACATCTGGATGCTGGGGATCGCGGCGTCGCTGATTCTCGACCGGAAGCGGGTCCGTGCCGCCAAGCGGTGATTTCCGTTCCCGTCAAAAATAATTCCGGAAATTTACCCCAAGGTATCTGCTGGTGTATTTCCGGAGTGTAGCTTGGTGAACATGTTAACCGGATTCAAGAATTTCATTCTCAAAGGCAACGTCGTGGACCTTGCCGTCGCCGTCGTGATTGGCGCAGCTTTTGGCGCCGTGGTCACTGCCCTCGTCCAGAGCGTCCTGATGCCGTTTATCGCGGCGCTCGTTGGTTCGCCGAATTTCGATAGCTTTGCCGTCGTCACCCTCAACGGCAACGACATCAAATTCGGCGTCCTCCTCACCGCCATCGTCAATTTCCTCCTGGTGGCGGCCGCGATCTACTTCATCATCGTCGTCCCCATGAACAAGATGATCGAACGCCGCAACAGGCGCCTCGGCATTCACCCGAACGTTAAGGACGAGGCGGCGGAAGACCCGCAAATCGCCCTGCTCACCGAAATCCGCGACGCGTTGCAGGCCGACCGCAGGCCCTGACACGGCGCAGTTCCCACCAATTTTTCCACCCCACCGATGAAAGGAAATGACCATGGCAGTTTCCATCGAATTGGGCAAGGCCCTCGATAAGGCATATGAGAATGCCACGCTGGATGAGGTTTTGGCGGCACCGCCGTCGGCCCTCGCCGGCCTGACGGAAAAGCACGACGAACTGCTGGCCGGCATGGGTATCAAGACCCTCAAGGACCTGGGCAGCAACAAATACTTCGCCACGGCGGGCGTCCTGGTGGCGCTCTCCGGCAAGGTTGGCTGACCCTCCTCCTAGAGCTGCCTCGAATCCTCACAGCGTGGCCCGGCGGTCTCATCCGCCGGGCCGCTCTGCGTTCGGGGCCCACGTGCGGAAAAAGTTTGGTGCGGGTGCATCCGGGCGGACCTTTGGGCCAGTAGTACGGGTGTCAGCGCATCACCCGCCCGCACGGGCCTCAATGAGGAGCTCCACATGTACAAGAAATCACTCTCCGCAGCCGTCGGTGCCATGGCACTGCTCGGCAGCCTCGCGTTCGCCGCCCCCGCCCAGGCGGGCGGCTACTGCCCGGACCCCGGCACGGCGAAACTCTCGGTCCTCCACGGCGTCCCGGGCCTGACCGTGGACGTCTGGGTGGACGGCAAGCTCACCTTGGACAATTTCACCCCCGGCACGCTGGCCGGTCCGCTGGACGTCAGCGCCGGCGACCACAAGATCGCCATCACGGGAGCGGACGCCTCCAGCGCCGACAACCCCGTCATCGGTCCGGTCAAGGTCGACCTCAAGGCCGGCCGCGACTACACCGCCGTGGCACACCTGAACGCCGACGGCGAACCCACCGCCACGCTGTTCCGGAACGACACGAAACCCGCGCCGGAGGGCAAGGGCAAACTGACGGTCCGGCACGTGGCCGCCGCACCCGCCGTCGACGTCCTCGCCGGGGGAACCGCAGTGATCGAGGGCCTGGAGAACCCCGACCAGAAGAAGCTCACGCTCGACGCCGGAACAGTTGAGGCGTCCGTGGCCGCCGCCGGCAGCACCGAGGCGCTGATCGGACCGGCCCCCGTGACAGTCACCGCCGGAGAGAACACCATCGTCTACGCCTGGGGCAGCCTCGCGGACAACAACCTGGCCCTGGCGGTCCAGGTGGTCAAGTCCCAGAACCACGACAACTAGGACCGGCCAGACAGGCGCCGGGCGGGCCGCATGTAGCGGCCCGCCCGGACCTTAAGACCGTTGCCGCGCCTCCGCCGAGTCGGAATAATGACGTTCCACGGTCTCACTGTCGCTCGAAGGGGCACACGGTGGAGACTGCCGTTCGCGAATGGGACGCCGGCATCGACCATGCCTTCGCGCAGGGGGAGGAGTGGGCCCTCGCCGAGGCCTACCGCCTGCTGGCACCCCTGATCCACACGCTCGCGCTCCGGGCACTGTGCGAACACGGGGCCGCCGATGACGTCACCCAGGAGGTTTTCATCCGCGCGTGGAAGTCCAGGACCAGCTACCGCCCCGAGGCCGCCCGGTTACCGGCGTGGCTGATCGGGATCACGCGGAACAAGATCTCCGACGCGCTCTCGGCCCGGGCCCACCGCCGCGACCTCGAGCAGTCTGCCCGGCAGCTGGTGTCGGTGCCGGGCGAAGTCGCCGGCAGGCCCACTCCCGAGGCGCTAGCGGACCGGCTCACTCTAGAGGATGAGCTGGACCGCCTGGGAGACCCGCAAGCCCGGATCATGCGGCTGGCCTTCTACGAGGACCTGACCCACGACCAGATCTCGTCCCGGCTGAATCTCCCGCTCGGCACGGTCAAGAGCCACATCCGCCGCAGCCTGGCGCGGCTTCGTTCCCGGCTGGAGGTGGAACATGGCGCATTGTGACGAGGACCTCCTGGCCCTGTTGGCTCTCGGCGAGCGGGACGCCACCGCGGGGGAAACCCTCCACCTGGACGGCTGCGGGGTATGCCGGGACCTCCTGGACGGGTTCCGGCGGACCGTCGCCGCGGCGAGGGTGGACCCCGCCGGGGCGGAGCTGGCCGCGCCGGGCGGACACACCTGGGCCGCGATCCACGGGACGCTGGGCCTGGCGCCGGCACTCGCCGCCGACCCGCTCGCCGCCGACGCGCCGTCGCCCGCTCCGTTGGCGGTCGACCCGTTGGCCGCACCGGCTCTGGCCGCT
>NZ_JBFBKP010000121.1:0-8017 GCF_040702285.1 Arthrobacter sp. NPDC080086 | reverse complement strand
CCCCGCGTGTCCCTGATTTTCCCCCCACCCGCGGCCCTCTTTCGCGCTTACCTGCCGGTCCGCCGACGGCCGGTCCGCCCACGGGCACTATCGCCCTATGATGCGGCGATGCGGTTACGCGACGGCGGGAACCTCGTGCAGGTCACGGACGGCGGGCAGTTCCTCGAAGGCGGGCTTGGCGAACCAGTATCCCTGGAAGAGGCGGATGCCGGCGGCCTTCAGCATCAGGTACTCGGCCTCGGTTTCGATGCCCTCGGCCAATACGGTGATGTCGAGTTTCCCGGCGATGGCGACGATCCCGTCCACCACGGCCTGCCGTGCCGGGCTGGTGTCCACGTCGCGCAGCAGCTTCATGTCGATCTTGAGCAGATCCGGCTGGAAGTCCACCAGCAGGCCCAGGCCTGCATGCCCGGCGCCGAAGTCGTCGATGGCGGTGGTGAAGCCGTGCTTGCGGTATTCGGTGATGATCTTCTGCAGGTGCGCGGTATCCGCCACCTCTTCGTTCTCGGTGAACTCGAACATGATGGCCGACGTCGGGAAGTTGTTCCGCCGGGCGGCGGACAGTGTGGCGCGCAGGCAGGCGGCCGGCTCGTAGACGGCGTTCGGCATGAAGTTGATAGAGAGCATCAGGGGCTCGTCCGCCGGGAACAGGCGTGAGGCGAGTTCGATGGCCTTGACCCGGCAGTCCTGATCGAAGCGGTACTTCTGTTCGGGGGAGACCTGGGACAGGACCGAGTAGGCGCCCTCGCCGGCGAGCCCGCGCACCAGTGCCTCGTAGCCCCATACCCGGCCGGCGACGGCGTCGTAAATGGGCTGAAAAGCCATGCTGAAATCGAAGTCGAGTTTCGCGGCAGTGCTGCAGCCGTCGCAGGTCATAGGGGCGTCCTTTCGTGGTTTAGGTCCACCGTAGGTCCACCGCCCGTGCCCGCCCCGAAACCGGCCGTCCGCATTTTTCCGTGTCGGAGGCGTCCAAACCGTCCAAAGACTGCCCCGGTACGGGAAAGGCCGGTGCCCGCAGCCTCTCAGCTGCGGCCACCGGCCTCTTGGCGCGCACTGGGCGCATCCCGCGGAAGGTAAGAGATTCGAACTCTTGGTACGGGGTTACCGCACACTGGTTTTCAAGACCAGCTCCTTCGGCCGCTCGGACAACCTTCCCTCCCGCGTAGTCTTTCATAGTCGGCGGACGGCCACAAAAGTCTTGATGGTCCCCGCCGGAGCCCCCGCCGCGTCCTAGGCTGGGGGAAGTGCACGTACGGCTGGCCGTGGCCGGCGGGCAGGCAAGACATCGGTGAAGAAGCGGAGAACTCCATGAAGGCTGTCTACATCTCAGAGCCCGGCGGACCCGAGGTCCTGGAGGTGCGGGACGTTCCTGCGCCGGTTCCCGGCCCCGGCGAGGTCCTTATCGACGTCGTGGCCGCCGGGCTAAACCGGGCGGATGTCCAGCAGCGCCGCGGGTTCTACCCGCCGCCCCCGGGTGCCTCGGAGATTCCCGGGCTGGAGGTCTCGGGCCGGATCGCGGGCTTCGGCCCCGGTGTCACCAAGCCCTTCTCCCAGGGCGACAAGGTGGTGGCGTTGCTGGCAGGCGGCGGCTACGCCGAGCAGGTCGCCGTGCCGGCCGGCCAGGTGCTGCGCGTCCCCGACGGCGTCGACCTGGTCACCGCCGCGTCCCTGCCCGAGGTAGCGGCCACCGTGTACTCCAACCTCGTCATGACCGCCCAGCTGCGCGCCGGCGAGACCGTCCTGATTCACGGCGCCACCGGCGGCATCGGAACCATGGCCATCCAGATGGCCAAGGCGCTCGGGGCGCACGTGGCCACCACCGCCGGCACCGACGAGAAGTTGGGAACCGCCAAGGCCTTCCTGGGCGCGGACATCGCGATCAACTATGCCGAGGAGGACTTCCCGGCGAGCCTCAAGGCGCAGAACGGCGGCCACGGGGCGGACGTGATCCTCGACGTCGTCGGGGCCAAGTACCTCGCGAAGAACATCGAGGCGCTGGCGGACTACGGCCGACTGGTGGTGATCGGGCTCCAGGGCGGCACCACCGCGGAACTGGACCTGGGGCAGTTGCTGCGCAAGCGCGCCGCGATCATCGCAACCTCGCTGCGGCCCCGGCCGGTGGAGGAAAAGACCGTCATCATGGACGCGGTTCGCGACGCCGTGTGGCCGCTCCTGGTGGACGGGCAGGTCCGGACGCTGGTGGCAAAGACCTTCCCGCTGGACCAGGTCCGGGAGGCCCACCGCTACTTCGACTCCGGCGAGCACATGGGCAAGATCCTGCTGGTCATGTGAGCGGAAACATGCCGTTCCGGGCATAGCACGGCACGCGGCGGCGGGCGAATCACGATACTGTAATTCCATGCACGGTATACACGCGTCTTGGGGCGCGTGTATCCCGTCGCCCTGCTAGCGTCGGATACACCATGTCTATCCGCCACAGCCTGCTCGCGCTGCTGCAGGACCGCCCCCGCTACGGCTACCAGCTGCGGACGGAATTCCACGCACGCACCGGCTCCGCCTGGCCGCTGAACATCGGGCAGGTCTACACCACCCTCGACCGCCTCGAGCGCGACGGCATGATCTCCCGGGACGGCGACGACGGCGCCGGCCACATTCTCTACAGCCTCACTCCGGCGGGCGCCGATGAGGTACGGACCTGGCTGCGGACCCCGGTGGGGCGCAGCAACCCGCCGCGGAACGAGCTGGCCATCAAACTCGCCCTCGCCCTGACGCTCCCGGGAGCCGACGTCGGCGGAATCATCCAGACCCAGCGGGCCGTGTCCATCCGGGCGCTCCAGGACTACACCAAGGCCCGCCGCGACGCGGCCGCTCAACCGCGGCTTGCTGACACCGCCCGCCTGCTGGTGCTCGACTCCCTGATCTTCCAGACGGAGGCCGAGGTGCGCTGGCTGGACCTGTGCGAGGCCCGCCTGATGCAGCTCACCGGCCCCGCCTGAGCCGCCGTTGGGCGCGGCGTCTTTACCGTCCGGCGATCGGTGCGGTGCGCGGCGTCGCCGCCGGGACCCGTGAGGTGCGCCACGTTGGTAAGGTGCCATGGGGCAGGTCTGACCATTGGCCTGTCCGATGGGTTTCTCAAGGAGGAGACATGGGCACCATGCCAGCTGGCAGGCCACAGACCGCTGATCCCGAGGACGGCATCACGCCGGTGCCGGGACTGCCACCGACGGCCGTTGACGAGACCGTCCGCGAGGCGGAAGAACGAAAGTGGACCCCGGGGAAGATTGCCCTCTGGGCCGCCATCGCCCTGCTGGGCGGTGTCGCCTGGTTCATGCTGGCGATCATCCGCGGCGAGACGGTCAACGCGATCTGGTTCGTGTTCGCCTCCGTCTGCACCTACCTGATCGGGTACCGCTTCTACTCGAAGGTCATCGAGCGGTACATCACCAGGCCCAATGACCGCCGCGCCACCCCGGCCGAATACAAGGCCGACGGCAAGGATTACGTCCGCACGGACCGCAATGTCCTCTTTGGCCACCACTTCGCCGCCATCGCCGGCGCCGGCCCGCTCGTCGGCCCGGTCATCGCCGCGCAGATGGGCTACCTGCCCGGCACCATTTGGATCATCATCGGCGTCGTCCTCGCCGGCGCCGTCCAGGACTATCTGGTCCTCTTCTTCTCCATGCGCCGCGGCGGCCGGTCCCTCGGCCAGATGGCCCGCGAGGAACTCGGCGTCATCGGCGGCACCGCCGCCTTGATCGCCACGCTGCTGATCATGATCATCATCGTCGCGATCCTGGCGCTCGTCGTCGTCAACGCCCTCGGCGAGAGCCCCTGGGGTGTCTTCTCCGTCGGCATGACCATCCCGATCGCCCTGTTCATGGGCGTCTACCTGCGCTACCTCCGGCCCGGCAAGGTCATGGAAGTCTCCATCATCGGCTTCGTACTCCTGATGGCCGCCATCATCGGCGGCGGCGCCGTCGCCGGCACCGAATGGGGCGCGGCGTTCTTCCACCTGGACAAGGTCACCATAGCCTGGGGCCTGATCATCTACGGCTTCATCGCCGCGATCCTGCCCGTGTGGCTGCTGCTGGCCCCTCGTGACTACCTCTCCACGTTCATGAAAATCGGCGTGATCGTGATGCTGGCCCTGGCCATCATCGTGGTCCGGCCCGAAATCACCGTCCCGGCCTTCAGCGAATTCGCCTCCCGCGACAACGGCCCCGTCTTCTCCGGCGCCGTGTTCCCGTTCCTGTTCGTCACCATCGCCTGCGGTGCCCTCTCCGGCTTCCACGCCCTGATCTCCTCCGGCACCACGCCCAAGCTGATCGAGAAGGAACGCCAGACCCGCCTGATCGGCTACGGCGGCATGCTGATGGAATCCTTCGTCGCGATCATGGCGCTGGTTGCGGCCATCTCGATCGACCGCGGCATCTACTTCGCCATGAACGCCCCGACGGCGCTGACCGGCGGCACCGTGGAAACGGCCGCGCAGTGGGTCAACAGCCTGGGCCTGGCCGGGGTCAACATCACCCCCGACGTGCTCGCCCAGACCGCCAAGGACGTGGGGGAGCAAAGCATCATCTCCCGCTCCGGCGGCGCCCCGACGCTGGCCGTCGGCCTGGCCCACATCATGCAGCAGTTCATCGGCGGCACCGCCATGATGGCGTTCTGGTACCACTTCGCCATCATGTTTGAGGCGCTGTTCATCCTCACCGCCGTCGACGCCGGTACCCGCGTGGCCCGCTTCATGCTGCAGGACTCGATCGGCAACTTCGTCCCCAAGTTCAAGGACCACTCGTGGCGGCCCGGTGCGTGGCTGACCACCGCCGTCATGGTGCTGGCCTGGGGCGCCGTGCTGCTGATGGGCGTCACCGATCCGCTGGGCGGCATCAACACGCTGTTCCCGCTGTTCGGCATCGCCAACCAGCTGCTGGCCGCGATCGCCCTCGCCGTCGTGCTGGCCATTGTCGCCAAGCGCGGGACGTTCAAGTACCTGTGGATCGTGGCACTCCCGCTGGCCTTCGCGGCCGTCGTGACCATCACCGCCAGCTTCTACAAGATCTTCTCCCCGGTGCCGGCGGTGGGCTACTTCGCCCAGAACGCGGCGTTCGCCAAGGCCCTGGCCGACGGCAAGACCTCCTTCGGGACGGCGAAGACGACGGCGGCCATGGAAGCGGTGGTCCGCAACACCATGATCCAGGGCTGGCTTTCGGTGATCTTCGTGGTGCTGAGCATCATCGTCATCATCACCGCCGTGATCGCCGCCGTGAAGGCTTACCGCAACGCCGCCAAGGGCATCGCCAACGTCGAGTACGAGGACCCCGCGCAGCCGTCGCGCGTCTTCGCCCCCGCGGGCGTCTTACCCACCCCGGCGGAGCGGGAGCTGCAGGCCGAGTGGGACAAGCTGCCCGCCGACCGCCGGCTCGAACACTCGGCGCGGCACTAACGGAGCCGGCCATGAATGCGCTCCTCACGGGCCTGCGCGGTTTCGCCGGCTACTTCAGCGGCGTCCTCGGGGCCGACGCGTACCGGAAGTACCTGGAACACCACCGGGATTCCGGGCACACCGGGCCCCCGCTCACCGAGCGGGAATTCTGGCGGGACCACACGGACCGCCAGGACACCAACCCGCAGGGCCGGTGCTGCTAGGGCCGGGCCTGATCCACGACGGCGCCGCCGGGGAACCCCGTGTTCCCCGGCGGCGCTTTTGCGTGTCCGGGCGTCGTCCCGGCGCATCTTCCGCAATCTTCCGGCGGCGGGCGGCTGTGGGCGAACGCGTGACGTGCCCCGGCGTCATGAAGCCCTACCGAGTCCGGATCCGCGTGAGAGTATGAAGCCATGAGCGAGCCGACCGACGCGCAGCCCGGCGAGGACACCCCCGTTGAGGGCATCGCCACCCCCGCGGGCACACCCGAGACCACCCTTCCGGACGGGGCGTCCGGCAGTCAGACCCCCGAGGCGGCCGCACCCGGCCGGCCGCGGGGCAGCCACGTCCAGGACCTGGTGGACGAACCGGCGAAGGTCATGCGGATCGGGACCATGCTGAAGCAGCTGCTGGACGAGGTGAAGTCCGCCCCGCTGGACGACGCCGCCCGGGTCAGGCTCGCCGAAATCCACGAACGCTCCATCCGTGAGCTTGAGGACGGGCTTGCCCCCGAACTGGTCCAGGAACTGGAACGGATCCACCTGCCCTTCGGCGAGAACGGGGCACCCTCCGACGCGGAGCTGCGCATCGCCCAGGCCCAGCTGGTCGGCTGGCTGGAGGGGCTCTTCCACGGCATCCAGACGGCCATCGCCGCCCAGCACGCCGCCCGCGAACACGCCGCCGCGCAGATGCAGCTGCGCCAGCTGCCGCCCGGCACCATGATCGCCCCCGGCGTCATCATCGGCGAGAACGGCGAACCGCAGCGGGCAGCGGAGCCGCGGCCGGGCGCGGATCCGGCCCAGCCAGCGGACCCGGACCACGGCCCGGGCCAGTACCTCTAGGGAGCCATGGGATTCTTCAGCGCCGCACGGCAGGGCCGCAAGGACGACGCCGAACTCGGCAAGGGCCTCTGGCGGCGCGCCCACGACCGCTTCGTCCGCGGCCTGGACCGCTACCACCAGGTGCTCGAAGGCGTCGAGGACGAGACGCTGTACGCGGAACTCGTCGAGATCGCCAACGAACTCTCCGACCTCGCCGTCCGGGTCCGCGCGGTCTGCACGGAGGCCCAGCGCCGCTCGCCCAGCGAGGGCCTGGACATTCCGGGAAACCTCGCCGCGGTACACCGGGCACTGTCGACGGCGGGGAACTCGCTGGCCATGACGGCGGAGGCGGCCGCGATGCTGCGCCTGGCCGTGGGCCCGGTCCCGGTGGGCGCGGCGTCGGTGCGCCGGCGTGCCGAGAACGTCGTTGAACACGTTGAAGACGCCGAACGGCAGCTCGCCGCAGCCTCCTGACGTGGCCCGCCGCCCACGCCACCGCAGGGCGTGCGGATATTCCGGGTTAAGCGGCTAGCTTAGCGGCGCCCGGAACGCTGGTGTCCGGGCCGCGGGCTTGGCAGGATACAACAATGACTTCTTCACCTGAACTGACTTTCAATGACGGCAACACCATCCCTCAGCTCGGTTACGGCGTGTGGCAGGTCGAGGACGACGTCGCGGAAAAGGTCGTAGGCCAGGCCTTTGAGGCCGGCTTCCGCCACATCGACACCGCCAAGATCTACGGAAACGAGGCCGGCGTCGGCCGCGCGATCGCCAGCTCCGGCCTGAAGCCGGAGGAAATCTTCATCACCACCAAGCTGTGGAACTCGGACCAGGGCTACGAATCCACCCTGAAGGCGTTCGAGGAATCCATGGAGCGCCTTGGCCTGGAAACCCTGGACCTGTACCTGATCCACTGGATGCAGCCCAAGCAGCAGAAGTACGTGGACACCTGGAAGGCGCTCATCGAGCTCCAGAAGCAGGGCCGCGTGAAGTCGATCGGCGTCTCCAACTTCTCCAAGGAAGGCCTGCAGGAACTTATCGACGCCACCGGCGTCGTCCCGGCCATCCACCAGATCGAGCTGCACCCGTTCTTCAACCAGGCTGACCTGCGCGAGTTCGGTGCCGCCAACGGCATCCTCACCCAGGCCTGGTCGCCGCTGGGTCAGGGCGGAGAGCTGCTGGAGAGCGCTGTCATCAAGGAGATCGCCGCCAAGCACGATGCCACCCCGGCTCAGGTGGTCATCGCCTGGCACCTGGCCATCGGCAACGTCGTGATCCCCAAGTCCGTCACCGAGTCCCGGATCCGCGAGAACTACGCGGCCCTCGATGTCAGCCTGGACGAGACGGACATCCAGGCCATCAACGGCCTGGACCGCACCGCCGAGGGTGCCGGCCGGATCGGCCCCGACCCGGCCGTGTCCGACTTCGCCTAAGCCGCGAAGCCGGCGGAGCCCACCGCCTCGCAAGGCCCCTGCAGGCGTGACCAAGTCACGACTGCGGGGGCCTTTGCCGTGCCCGGTGCGCGCTGATCGGCCGGGGCCTGAGCGGCGGGCTTAGGCGGCGGCGCGGGCCGCCGTCGGGCGCACGACGT
>NZ_JBFBKP010000120.1:0-8154 GCF_040702285.1 Arthrobacter sp. NPDC080086 | reverse complement strand
GGACCAGCAGCCCTCCGCCGCCGCCGCCATGAGCTACGCCGCGGACGACGGCGACCTCCGCGGCACCGCCGCCGCGGCCTGCCAGAATCCCGCCAACGATCTCTGGCTGGTAGGTGCGGACACCTCCCTCGGCCGGACCGCCGTGCTGAACCTGAGCAATGCCTCGGGCACCCCGGCGACGGTCAACCTCGACCTCTTCGGCGCCAAGGGCGTCATCCAGGCCCCGGGCAGCCGAGGCCTGCTGGTGGCCCCCGGCACCACCCGCTCGATCGTCCTGGCCGGCCTCGCCCCGGGACAGGACAGCCTGGCCGTGCGGGTGCGCAGCACCGGCGGCCCCGTGGCCGCCGTCATCCAGCAGAGCGTGCTCCGCGGACTGACGCCCGGCGGCGTCGACTTCATCACCCCCGGCACCGGCCCCGCCACCCGGCAGGCCATCACCGGGCTGGACATCCAGGACCCTGCCGCCCTCGGCCCGCTCACGGCCAAGTCCGGCTTCGGGGACGCCGGCCCCGCGCTCCAGATCGCCGTCCCGGGCGCCGCGGACGCCGTCGTGGAGGTCAAGATGTACGGCCGGGACGGGCAGAAGCCGCTGCCCGGCGGCGGCGTCGTCACCGCCAAGGCCGGCTCGGTCACCACGGTCCCGCTCGCGGGGGTGCCGGCCGGGCACTACACCGTCTCGGCCAGCTCGGACGTCTCCTTCACCGCGGCCGCCCGCGTGACCCGCGGGCTCAAGGCCGAAGACCCCATGGACGTCGCCTGGGCGCCGTCCGCCATCCGGCTCGGCAGCCAGCACCTGGTGCCGGTCCCGGCGGCCGGCAGCCGCTTTCTGATGTTCGGCGCCCCGGACGGGCGCGCCACCATCTCCTACACGCCGGTCACCGCGGACGGCAAGATCCGCAGTGCCACGACGGCGGACATCGCCGGCGGCACGACCGCATCGGTCCAGGTCCCCGCCGACGTGGAAGGCTCCGCTGTGGTGGGTTACCTGGTGTCCGCGGCGGGGGAAGCGGCTTACGGCGCAGTCCTGCTCGAACGCGACGGCAAGGCGGACGTGGCCACCGTGCCCGTGTCCCCGGGCGCGGCCGGGCAGGAAAAGGTCGCCGTTACCCTCGGCTACTAGTAGCGGCGGCGGTAGACGGGGTCGAGCGTCTCGGGCGGAACGCCCAGCATCTCTGCGGTGCGTTCGACGACGACGTCGTGAACCAGGTCCGCGAGTTCCTCCCGGCTCCCGCACGCCTGCTCCACCACGCGGCGGTAGAGCGTGATCACCGGGCCCTCGCCCGCCGTCGCCGGCGCGTAGGCACCCATCGGCGCGGGCGAGCCCTCGGCCACGAGCTGCTCAAGCTGCGGCGGGATGTCCTCGACCGCGAACCGGACCCCGTCCAGCGGCTTGCCCCAAATGTCGTGCAGGCGCTGGGCCGAATCGAGGACGAAGTCGTCGAAGCGCTCCGCGCGGGTCCGGTACCCCGGCAGGGTGGGCATCAGTAGCTCGCCGCGCAGGCCGCGGCCATGGCGGTTCCTGCGGCGTTCGCGGAAGCCCCGGACACGGCCGCCCGCGGCGGCGCCGGGCTCCGTGAGCCGCACCGTAAAGCCGGAATCGTGGGGCAAAGACTGCATACCTCGACTCTAAACCCGGCGCCCTGATTCCGCGATATGACGGGCCGTACGCGGGCGCGGGCCCCTCCTGCGGTGTTTCAATGCGGCCCCGGAACCGTGCAGGGGAGTAGTCTGTGGTGTCGTGGGTGCAATTCGTCTCTGTTCAAGGTCCGCCTGCCGGAATTCGGCGGTGGCGACTTTGACGTACGTTTACGCCGACTCCACCGCCGTTCTCGGCCCGCTGGCCACCTACGCCGAACCGCACTGCTACGACCTCTGCGAACAGCACGCCGGGTCCCTGACGGTGCCCCGCGGCTGGGAAGTCCTCCGCCTGGCCATGCCCGCGACGCCCGCCGGGCCCGGCCCCGACGACCTGCTGGCCCTGGCCCACGCCGTCCGTGAGGCCGCCGGACGCCCGGCCGCCACCGGCCAGGGTAACGACGCGGCCCAGGCCCCCGGGCAGCGTGCCAGCCATCCCGCCCTGGAGGCCCCGGCCGCCCCGGAGGGCGCCCGGCGCGGCCACCTGCGCGTCCTCCGCGAACCCTCCTGAGCCCCGAATCAGCGGTAGGCTGGGGAAGAACTTTCCGTAAGCCACCGGCGCCCGACGCGGCGCCCCCAGGGAGCCTTCGCCATGCCAGGTCTTAACGTGCCATTGATCAGTTCCGAACTTCTCTCCGTGCTGCGCTGCCCGGTCACCGGCTCCACCCTGGTGCAGGAGGGCGAGGAACTCGTTGCCACCAGCCCCGACGCGCAGGGCCGCACCCTCCGTTACGGCATCGAAGACGGCATTCCGCTGCTGCTCCCGCCCGAACTCCTGGCCGCCGCCGGCTCCGCCGCGTCCGACCAGCACGACGGCGGCGCGCCCGCCGGACCCCGCCACGCCGCGGACTAGCACCTGCCCCAGGGCGGCCGCGGCACCCCACCAAGGGTGCCCCGGCCGCCTCCCATCGGAACCGCCCGCGGCTCCGAACCCCTGACAGCCCCGTGCTTTCAACCCGACGCTTCCAACCCGGCTACTCCAAAGGATTTTCATGACCTTCGATTACAAGATTGCCGACATCTCCCTGGCCGAGGCCGGCCGGCACCAGATCCGCCTCGCCGAGCACGAGATGCCGGGCCTGATGGCCCTGCGCGAGGAATTCGGCCCCAGCCAGCCGCTCAAGGGCGCCCGGATCGCCGGCTCCCTGCACATGACGGTGCAGACCGCCGTGCTGATCGAGACCCTCACGGCGCTGGGCGCCGAGGTGCGCTGGGCCTCCTGCAACATCTTCTCCACCCAGAACGAGGCCGCCGCGGCCGTTGTCGTCGGCCAGGGCACGGTCGAGGACCCGCAGGGCGTCCCCGTCTTCGCCTGGAAGGGCGAGACGCTCGAGGAATACTGGTGGACCGCCGAGCAGATCCTGACCTGGCCCGGTGCGGACAGCAACCCGGATCTGGGCCCGAACATGATCCTCGACGACGGCGGCGACGCCACCATGCTGGTGCACAAGGGCGCCGAGTTCGAGGCCCTGGGCTCCGTCCCGGCCGCCGGCGACGACGAGTCCGAGGAGGGCCGGGTCTTCCTGTCCGTCCTACGCGCCTCGCTCGAAAAGGACCCGCAGAAGTGGACCCGGATCGGCTCCCGCCTGCTGGGCGTCACCGAGGAGACCACTACCGGCGTGCACCGCCTGTACCAGCTCGCCGAACAGGGCAAGCTGCTCTTCCCGGCCATCAACGTCAACGACTCCGTCACCAAGAGCAAGTTCGACAACAAGTACGGCATCCGCCACTCCCTGCCGGACGGCATCAACCGCGCAACCGACGTCCTGATGGGCGGCAAGGTCGCCGTCGTCTGCGGCTACGGCGACGTCGGCAAGGGCGCCGCCGAGGCGTTCCGGGGCCAGGGTTCCCGCGTGATCGTCACCGAGATCGACCCGATCTGCGCGCTGCAGGCCGCCATGGACGGCTACCAGGTGGCCACGCTCGAAAGCGTGCTCGCCGAGGGCCACATCTTCATCACCACCACCGGCAACAAGGACGTCATCCTGGCCGAGCACATGGCCGGCATGCGCGACAAGGCGATCGTGGGCAACATTGGCCACTTCGACAACGAGATCGACATGGCCGGCCTGGCCCGCATCCCCGGCGTCAAGAAGGTCGAGATCAAGCCGCAGGTCCACGAGTGGGTCTTCAACGAGGGCACCGACGGGGAGAAGTCGATCATCGTCCTCTCCGAGGGCCGCCTTCTCAACCTCGGCAACGCCACCGGCCACCCGTCCTTCGTGATGAGCAACTCCTTCGCGAACCAGACGATCGCGCAGATCGAACTGTTCACCAAGGCCGGCCAGCCCGAGGGTGAGAAGGAGTACGAGAAGCAGGTCTACGTGCTCCCCAAGATCCTGGACGAGAAGGTCGCCCGGCTGCACCTTGACGCCCTCGGCGCCACCCTGACCGAGCTGAGCAAGGAACAGGCGGAGTACCTCGGCCTCGACGTTGCCGGCCCGTTCAAGCCGGAGCACTACCGCTACTAGGAGCTCCCTGGGAACATCCCCGGAGTCTCCCGGGAAGGCCCCGGACCCACGGCACCCGCCGCGGGCCCGGGGCCTTTTTTGTGACCGTATCGTGCCTCGGTCCGGCCCGGTCCGGCGCCCGTTTGCCCCTATGCTGGCAAGGTGACGTCTGGAAGGACCCGAGTATCGTGACCGTCTCAAAAACCTGGAGCACCCGCCGCAAGGCCATCGTCCTGGCCGCTGTCTGCGTGCTGGGAGCCGGCGGAGGAGTCTTCGCCGCGGCCGGGCCGCTGGCCCACCCGTCCTTTGCCTCCGAGGCTTCCTCGCCGGAGCGGTCCACCCCGGGACTGGCCTACCCGGTGCTGCCGCCGGTCCAGCTGACCGCGGCCCCGGCGGACGCCGCCACGGCCGTGAACCCTGCCTCGCCGGTGACCCTGAAGGTCGGCGACGGGCGGATCGACCGGGCATCCCTGACCAGCGAATCCGGCGGCTCGGTGGATGGCACGCTCAGCGCGGACGGTTCCAGCTGGACCGCGTCCGGGCCGCTGAAGTTCAACACCCGGTACACCTACACCTACACCGTCATCGACGCCGCCGGCCGGAGCACCACCTCCACCCGCAGCTTCACCACGGTCTCCACCGCGAACGAGGCCGACGCCGCGATTTACCCGCTGGACGGGATGAAGGTGGGCGTCGCGCAGCCGATCCAGATCACCTTCAGCGAACCGGTCCTGAACCGCGACGCTGTCGAGAAGGCCATCAAGATCACCTCCACCTCCGGCCAGCCCGGGGAGTTCCACTGGTTCAGCAACACCATGGTCCGGTACCGGCCGGAGAACTTCTGGGCCGCCAACAGCACCATCACCATGGACATGCAGCTCTTCGGCGTCGACCTCGGTAAGGGCCAGATCGGCAATTTCAACAAGAAGGTCACCATCCACATCGGGGACAAGAAGACCGCGATCGCCGACGCCACCGCCCACACCTTCAAGGCCTTCGTCAACGACCAGCAGGTCGGCGAATGGCCCACCACCATGGGCGACACCCGGTTCCCCTCGGCGCGCGGCTACCTGGTGCTGATGGAGAAGTACCGGGTGGAGCACATGAGCGCCGCCTCGATCGGCCTCAAGCCCGGTGACCCGGCCTACTACGGAGAGCTGGACGTCAACTTCGCCACCCGGCTGACCCCCAGCGGCGAGTTCATCCACCAGGCCACCGACTCCGCCCTGCCCTTCATCGGCAAGGCCAACCTCTCGCACGGCTGCATCGGGCTGGGACCCGACGGCGCCCAGTGGGTCTTCGACAATATGACCGCCGGCGACGTGGTCCAGGTGGTCAACACCGAGGGCGACTTCGCCGCGTTCGACGACGGCTACGGCGACTGGAATATCCCATGGGCCCAGTACGCCAACTAAAGCGCCGGAGCAGGCTGCCCGCCGTCGCGGGCATCTGCCTCCTCCTGGCCGCGGCCGGCATCGGATCCGCCACCGCCCCGGTTTGGGCTGAGGAAAAGCTGCCGTCGGAGGCGTCCGCGCCGATGCGCTCGGTCAGCGGACTCGCCGTCCCCGTGCTGCAGCCGCTGGAACTTGGCGTGACGCCGCTGGACGGTGCCACCGGCGTCAACCCGGCCTCGCTGCCCGCGGTCAAGGCCGTGAACGGCCGCGTGCTGGAGGTGACGCTGCGCCCCGAGAACGGTGGCGGCCCCGTCCCCGGTGGCCTCAGCGCCGACGGCTCCACCTGGACGGCGGAGCAGCCGCTCGACTTTGACACCGTCTACCGGTACCGCTTCACGATCGTCGACGGCGCCGGGCGGACCACCGTCCGGGAGCAGCGGTTCACCACGGTCGCCGCCGCCAATGAGGCCGACGCCGCCGTCTACCCCCGCGCCGGCAGCACCCTCGGCGCCGGCCAGCCGCTTGAGATCATCTTCAGCGAACCGGTGAAGAACAAGGAGGCGCTGGAGCGGGCCGTGACGGTCACGGCATCCTCCGGCCAGCCCGTGGCCTGGCGCTGGTACTCGGACCGGCGCGCCCGGATCCGGACGGAAACCTTCTGGGCCGCCAACGCCACGGTCAGCGTGAACCTGCGCCTCTTCGGGGTGGACTTCGGCAACGGGATGGTGGGGAACGCGGACACCCGGATCGGCTACACGGTGGGCCCGCAGCGGATCGCTGTCGTGGACGACACCACCAAGACCATGAACGTCTACATCGACGGCGTCCTCGCCCGCACCGCGCCGGTGACCCTCGGCGGGGAGGACTGGCTGTCCCCGACGGGGTACGCCGTGATCATGGAGCAGGAGCGCAGCTCCCGGTTCAACGCAGGCAGCATCGGGCTCAAGCCGGGGGACAAGGGCTACTACCCGCCACTGACGGTCGAGTACGCCAACCGGCTCACGACGTCGGGCGTGTACGTCCATCAGGCGCTGGAATCGGCCTGGGGCGCGGTAGGCCGGGCGAATGTCTCGCACGGCTGCGTCGGGCTGCTGCCGGCGGACGCCGCGTGGTTCTTCGCCACGATGAAGCCCGGCGACGTGGTCCAGACCCTGAACACGGGCGCTCCGCCGGTAGAGCCCCTCGAGGGCTTCGGCGACTGGAACATCCCTTGGAACGTGTATGCCAAGCGCTAGCGGAGCGCGGGGAGTTTGGCCACGAATCGGTGACGGTCCGGGGTGGCACCTCCCCGGGGCCGAAACCCTGACGGTAGGCTCGAGAACAGATATGAGGCGCGGCCCGGCTCGACGCCCGGACGCGCGGAATCCGACGGAAGCGAAGCAGCAGTGACTGAGAAGAGTGCCACCCCTCCGAACCGGCCGGAGCCCGACCTGGATCCCGCCGGGGACACGGACGAGCCCGCCTTCGAGTGGATGAAGCCCTCCGGCGCCGCCGCCTCGAAGCCGGCCCCGGGCAAGGACAATGTCGCAGAACCCGGTGAACGCCAGGGCCGCCGGGCCGAACGGCTCGCCGCCGAACGCCGGACCGACGAACGCCGCACCGACGAACGCACCGGCGGCGCCACCGCCGTCGGCCGTCCCGCGGGGGAGGACGCCTACCGCGAGGCGCTCCCCACCTCGGCCCTGCACGTGCGCCCGCCCCAGGAGGAAGTCGAGCGCCGCAACGCCGAACGCGAGCAGGCCGCCAACGCCAAGCCCGTGGCCCCCCGGGTCATGCAGGTCCTGCTGGCCATCTGCTTCCCGGTCATCCTGCTGGTCCTCGCCGTCCGCGCCGTGACCAGCCCGCTGTTCCTCTGGGCCGAATACAACCGTCCCGGCTTCCCGGGCGACGGCTACGGCTTCAACATCGATGACCGGATGACCTACGGTTCCTACGCCGTGGACTACCTGGGCAACTGGTCCGGCCCGCGTTACCTGGGCGAACTGGTGAACCGCAGCGGGGAGAAGCTGTTCAAGGCCGGTGAGGTCAGCCACATGGCCGACGTCAAAACCGTGATGCTCTCCTCCTTCGCGGCGGGGACGCTGCTGGGCATCGTCAGCCTGGTCGCCATCCTGTACCTGCGCCGCCGCAGCACCGGCGGGGTCCGCCGCGGGCTCTTCGCCGGCTCTATCGCCACCCTGGTGATCATCATCGGCCTGGGCGTCCTGGCGGTGCTCGGCTGGGAGCAGTTCTTCACCGAGTTCCACCAGATCTTCTTCGCCAACGGCACCTGGACGTTCTCGCTGCAAGACACCCTGATCCGGCTCTTCCCGGCCCAGTTCTGGAGCGATGCCGGGATCGCGATCGGCGCACTGGTGCTGCTGGCCTCGCTGCTGACCCTCATCCTCACCTGGCCCACCCGGCGCCGCCGCGGCCTGCCGCTCCGGACCGGGAAGGCGAAGGACAGCGTTGCCGGCGACGCGTCGGCCGCCGACGGCCTGACGGACACCGACACGTCCACCGAGGCGGCGCTCAAGGGCCGCCGCTTCAAGCGCCGTGGCACCCCATCCGCGGACGCGCCCGCAGAGACTACAACCGTGACCAGGTTCTTGATGCCTTGGTCCTGCGCCACGCGGCCAGCACTTTCAGCAGCGACCTGAGCCGCGAACGGCGTCGACTTACGCGAGCCCTTGAAG
>NZ_JBFBKP010000119.1:0-8298 GCF_040702285.1 Arthrobacter sp. NPDC080086 | reverse complement strand
GTGGGTCGCCGGCGTGCAGGGAGGGGAGCCACCCGCGGGACGCCGCGCCCCACCCGACGGGGATCCGGCGCCGCCGGCGGCCCGGGCCGCCGCGCCCCCCCCCGTCAGGGGCGTGGAGCGCGGACCCGTCGTGGTGCGGCAGGAGCCCGGCGGCAGCGGCGCCGGACACTCTAGCCCTTGACCGAGCCGGCCGTGAGGCCGCTGACGATGTAGCGCTGCAGGTAGAGGAACAGGGCCATGACCGGCAGGGCGGAGATCACGGCGCCGGCGGCGAAGACGCCCCAGTTCTCCGAGCGCTGCTGGGCGACGAAGGAGTAGAGGCCGACGGCGAGGGTCTGGCTGTCCGGGTCGGTGAGCACCACGGAGGCGATGACGAACTCGCCGGAGATGGCGATGTAGGTCAGGAGACCCACGACGGCCAGGATAGGGGTGACCAGGCGCATGATGATGCCGAAGAAGATCTGGGTGTGGCTGGCGCCGTCGATCTTGGCCGCCTCGTCCAGGGACTGCGGCACGGTGTTGAAGAACCCGTACATCAGGTAGGTGTTTACGCCCAGGGCGCCGCCCAGGTAGACCATGATCAGGCCCAGCTGGCTGCCCAGCCCCAGGGCCGGGATAACCTCGGAGATGCCGCTGAGGAGCAGGAAGATCGCGACGACGGCGAGCAGCTGCGGGAACATCTGCAGCAGCAGCAGGCTGAGCAGCCCCACCCGGCGGCCGGTGAAGCGCATCCGGGAGAAGGCGTAGGCCGCCATGGCGCCGAGGAAGACGGTGGCCGCGGAGGTAATGCCGCCGACCACCAGCGTGTTCAGGAACCAGCGGGCGAAGGGCCGGGACGGGATGTTGAACAGGGCGGTGAAGTTGCCGAAGTCGATCTTGCTGAACAGGGCGTTGGAGCCCACCAGGGTGCCGGTGGAGTTCAGCGCGGCGGAGAGCACGTAGAGCAGCGGGAAGACCGCGAAGATGGTCACGGCGATGCCCACCAGGTGCCGCCAGCCCTTGTCCGCGAACCAGACGCCGAAGGGGCGGCTGCGGTGCAGGGACTTGAGGCGTTCGACGTCGGCGGCGGTGGCGCGGGCTGCCTCCCCCGTTGCCGGCTCCGCCGTCGTCCCGGTGGCCTGGTCCGTCGGGGTCGCCGACGATGCCGTGCGCGGTGCTGGCCCGTTCATGAGTTCACGTCCTCGAGTGCCTTGGTCTGCTTGAAGCTGATGGCCGATACGGTGGCCACGATGATGAAGATGATGATGGCTAGGGCGCTGGCCAGCCCGTAGTCGCGGCCGGTGCCCTGCCCGAAGGCCACCTTGTAGACCAGGGTGATCAGGATGTCCGTGGCGCCGATGTCCCGTGTGGTGTCCGCGAAGCGCGGGCCGCCGCCGGTGAGCATGAAGATGACGTTGAAGTTGTTGAAGTTGAACGCAAAGGACGAGATCAGCAGCGGGGCGATCGAGACCAGCAGCAGCGGCAGCTTGATCGACCGGAATACCCGCCAGGCGCTGGCGCCGTCCATCCGGGCAGCCTCGTCCAGTTCGGAGGGCAGGGACTGGAGCGCGCCGGTGCAGACCAGGAACATGTACGGGTAGCCGAGCCAGAGGTTGACCACCAGGACGCTGATCTTGGCCAGCACCGGATCCGTCAGCCAGCCGATATGGGCGCCGCCCAGGAGGGTCTGGTTCAGCCAGCCGAACTCCGGGTTGAGGATGCCGGACCAGACCAGGCCGGTGAGGAAGGCGGGGAAGGCATAGGGCAGGATCATCAGGATCCGGTAGACCTTCTTGCCCTTGAGGTCCTCGCGGTTGAAGGCGATGGCCAGGAACAGGCCCAGGGCGAAGGTCAGCGCCACGGAGGCAATGGCGAAGGTGAAGGTCCAGAGAATGACGCCCACGAGCGGCCCGCGCAGGCTCGGGTCGGTGAAGGCGCGGGAGAAGTTTTCGAAGCCGACGTCGATCTTCCAGCCGGTGGACAGCGTCTGCCCGTCCGCCGCGGCGAAGGCGCCCTTGCCGTTGTCGCGGTAGACGGCGCCGCTGTCCGTGTCCGTGAAGGTGTCCGCACCGGCGTCGTACTTCAGCGAGGGCTTGAACTGGTAGGCGTTGCTGCCGTCCGCGGTGCGCAGGGTCCCGTCGGCCGGGTCGGCGGAGACGGGGACGGTGAGGGCCAGGATCTTCTGCTGGTTGGCGACGATCTCCTGGAAGTTCAGGGTCTGGTAGCCGTCCAGGGACTTGGCCTTGCCGGTGGAGTCCTTGACCGCGCCGGCGGCGTCCTCGAGGGGCTTGTCCGTGCTGCCGAGGGAGACCTTGCCGGCCGGGTCTGTGAAGAGCAGGTAGAACGAATCCCCCTTGGCCAGGACCGAGGTCTTGTAGGCCGGGGAGTCCGGGACGCGCTTCTGGGCGGTGAGCTGGATGGCGGAGATCGCGTCATCCTTGGTGCTGTTGTGCCCGTCGCCGTAGTTGGTGAAGGCGATGTAGCCGCTGAAGACCACCACGAAGACCTGGAAGATGAGCAGGAACAGCACGCCGGGTGCCAGGTATTTGGCCGGGAGGCCGCCCTTGCGCAGGTAGATCCAGTTGATCGCCAGGACCACGACGGCGGAGACAACCAGGACAGTCCAGGAGTGACTGAGGAACAGCATGGTCAGGACGAAGACGGCCAGCGCATCGACCAGGCCCAGCAGGACGATCTTGGCGATGATGCCCTTGGTCCCGTCCGGGGAGGTGCGGCGGCGGGCTGACCCGGCCTGCCGTCCCGTGCGCTTGCCTGTGCGGGATCCCGCGCCAGGGGCTGGCGGTGCGGCGGAGGGGTCGGTGCCCTCGCGGAGTTCTGTATCTGGCATGGCTCTTCAGTCCTTGGGAGAAGCAGGGTGATGCAGGAACGGGCCGGGCGGTGTGGTGCCGCCCGGCTCGGAGCTGTCCGGATCCCGCCGCGGCTGTGCGCGGCGGCGGGATCCGGGGCGGGGGCTAGCCCCCGATCTTGGTCTTGATGCTGGCAGCCATCTTGGCCCAGTCGGCGGCCGGGTCGCCCTGGCCCTTGATCAGGGACAGTTCGGTTGCACCCCAGTCAGCCCAGACGGCGCTCATTTCCGGGATGGCCGGCATCGGGACGCCGGTGGCGCCGATCTTGCCGAACGCCGCGACGACCGGGTCGCTGGCGGCCTTGTCGAAGGAGGCCTTCAGTGCCGGCGGGCGGCCGCCGGCCTTGTACATGGAGTCCTGGGCTGCCTCGGAGGTGAGGTAGTTGGTGACGAACTCGTTGGTGGCCAGGGCGTTGGCGCTCTTGGAGCTGATGAAGAAGCCGTTGACGCCGATGAACGGCTGCGCCGGCTGGTCGCCTGCGGTCGGCAGCGGGTCAACAGCGAACTTGATGCCCTTCTTCTGCACGTCCGGAACGTTCCACGGGCCGGTCAGGTAGTACGGGGATTCGCCGGCCAGGAACTTCTCCTTGGCGATGTCACCGGTGATGTTGGAGTTGATGATCTTTTCGCCGGCGTCACCCCAGGCGGCGAGCTTCTTGGCGAATGCGACGCCGGCGGCGTCGCCGATGAGGAGCTGCTTGGGGTCGTAGCCGCCGTCGGCAGCCTTGCCGAAGACCTGCGAGCCCATCGAGGACTGCAGCGGGTACAGGTGGTACGGGTCGCCCTGCTTGGGGTCCATGCCCACCAGGAACGGGAACTTGGCCTTGCCGTCGGCGACGGCCTTCTTGCCGTTGCTGATGACCTCGTCCATGGTCTTGGCCGAATCGGAGACGATCGCCGTGTTGCGCAGCAGCGCGATGTTCTCGATCGCGTACGGGACACCGTAGACCGAGCCGTTGTAGGTCATGGCCTTGATCGAGGAATCCTGGAAGGAGCCCTTCTTGTCGCCGAGTTCGACGGGGGCGATCACGCCGTTCTGGACGAACTTGCCTACCCAGTCGTGCGGTCCGACGATCAGGTCCGGGCCCTTGCCGGTGGGAACCTGGGTGATGAAGTCGTCACGGACGGCGGCGAAGTCCTTGACCACCAGCTTGACCTCGATGCCGGTGTCGGCCTGGAACTTGGCGGTGATGTCCTTCAGCGCCGGGGAGCGCTCGGCGTCGACCCACATGGTGATGGTGCTGGCACCGGAGGCCTTGAGGTCCGGCTTGGCCGTGGCGGACGGCGAGGCCGGGGAGGTGGCTGCCGCGCCGCCGCAGGCGCTGAGGGCCAGCGCGGCCACGACGGAGACGGCACCTGCCGTGAAAACCCGGCGGCTGGTGCCGGTGGTGAGGGTGTTCTGCACCTTCATTGGTGTCCCTTTCATAAAGATCCTGCATCCACACGTGAGGCCCGATCGGATCGAGTCGGGCCTGGTGGCATCGTCGGTGATGTGGCTCACAGCTGCAAGCGCTTCCAAGTTACACGCCGGTAGGTGGTTTGGGAAGTCGGCATTTGCCGGGCGTGTCGCGGGCGCCGGCCCCTCCGGCTGGCCCTTAGGGCTCCTCAGGCCGCCGATTGGCCCGGCGTTACAAGCAAATTCGCATCACTACCCCGACGGAGGCGCCCCGGTGCCGGGAGAGGCGGGTGACCGAAACTTCTGGAAGCGTTTTCATTTCGGTGTCTTCGGCCTTACGATTACCGGCATGTCAGTTGATACAGTCCCCGCCGCCCTTGCCGGCCCGTTGACCCTGGTGCACGCCGCAGACCACACGCCCGGCTGGTGGCGGTCCGCCGTTATCTACCAGGTCTACCCCCGGTCCTTCCGCGACCTGAACGGCGACGGCGTGGGCGACCTCGCCGGTATCACAGCAGAGCTGCCGCAGCTCGCCGAGCTGGATGTCGACGCCGTCTGGCTCTCCCCCTTCTACCGCTCCCCGCAGCGCGACGCCGGCTACGACGTCAGCGATTACTGCGACGTGGACCCGCTCTTCGGCACCTTGGACGACTTCGATGCCATGATGGCCGAGGCCAAGCGCTTGGGCCTGCGGCTGATCGTGGACCTCGTGCCCAACCACTGCTCGGACCAGCACGCCGCGTTCCAGGCCGCCCTCGCCGCCCCGGCCGACGGCCCGGAGCGGGACATGTTCATCTTCCGCGACGGACTCGGCGAGTCCGGCGAGCTTCCCCCGAATAACTGGCAGTCGCACTTCGGCGGTCCGGCCTGGACCCGGATCACGGAGCCCGACGGCACGGCCGGCCAGTGGTACCTTCACCTCTTCGATTCCTCCCAGCCCGACTTCAACTGGGACAACGACGCCGTCCACGCCGAGTTCGAACGCGTCCTGCGGTTCTGGCTGGACCGTGGGGTCTCGGGCTTCCGCGTCGACGTCGCCCACGCCCTGGTCAAGGCCCCCGGCCTGCCGGCGTGGGGCGGCCGCGCCGACGGCAACAGCTCCGACGGCTTCCCCGGCCACGAGGCGCCGATGTTCGGCCAGCCGGCCCTGCACGACATCTACCGCGCCTGGCGCCGGATCCTGGCCGAATACGGTCCGGACCGGATCCTTTGCGCCGAGGCCAATGTGGACCCGCTCCCCCGGCTGGCCGACTGGGTCCGCCCCGACGAGATGCACCAGGCGTTCAACTTCCCGTACCTGCACGCCGGCCTGGACCCGCACCGCATGCGCCGCGTGGTGACCGAGTCCCTGAACGCCCTGGACGCCGTCGGCGCCCCGACCACCTGGGTGTTGTCCAACCACGACGTCGTCCGGCACGCCACCCGCTTCGGCTACGACGGCCCGGCACCCCGCGACGGCGACGGCATCGGTCCCGCCGATCCCCAGCCGAACGCCGAGCTCGGCCGCGCCCGCGCCGCCGCCGCCACGATGTTCATGCTGGGCCTGCCCGGCGGGGCATACCTCTACCAGGGCGAGGAACTCGGCCTGCCGGACGGCATCGACATCCCCGACCACCAGCGCCAGGACCCCACCTTCGGGCGGACCGGTGGCGAGCGGCTGGGCCGCGACGGTTGCCGTGTGCCGCTGCCGTGGCGGGCCGGCGAACCGAACAACGGCTTCGGCTCCGGCGCGGACCCGTGGCTGCCCCAGCCGGAAAGCTTCGGCGCCTTGGCCCGGGACACCCAGGCCGCTTCGCCGTCGTCGCATTTGAACCTTTACCGCAACATGCTCGCACTGCGCCGGCAGCTGCGCCTCGGCGAGGGCTCCCTGGCCTGGCTCGAGGACTGGTCCACGGACACCTCGCTGGGCTACCTGAACGGCACCGTCGCGGTGCTGATGAATGTGGGCCACGAACCCCTCGACCTGCCCGCCGGAACCGTGCTGCTCCGCAGCTCCCAAGCCGCCGGCATGAACGCCCCGGAGCATCAGTTAGGCTCAGGGGAAACTGTTTGGCTGGAAATCTACATCGAGGACACGGAGAGCTGAAAATGCCCGGCATCAAGGACGTCGCGGAACGGGCCGGCCTCTCCATCGCCACCGTTTCACGCGCCTTGAGCGGCAAGGGCAATGTCTCTCCCCGCAGCCGCGCGCTGGCCCAGGCCGCGGCCGCGGAACTCGGGTTCGTGCTTTCCTACCATGCCTCCAGCCTGGCGTCCGGGCGGAACCACAACGTCGGCGTCGTGGTTCCGTCCGTGCACCGCTGGTTCTTCTCGGCGGTGGTGGAGGGCGTCTCGGCCACCCTGCTCGACGCCGGCTACGACCTCACGCTGTACAACGTCAGTGACGGCGAGGAGCGGCGGCACAGCGTCCTGAACGACTTCCTGCTGCGCAAGCGGGTGGACGCGGTCATTGCGGTGTCCCTGGAGCTCAGCGAGGCCGAAATCCAGCAGCTGCTGGCCATCCACCGGCCCATCGTTGGCATCGGCGGCCCCCTCCCCGGGGCTCCCACCATACGGATCAACGACTCGGGCCTGGCGGAGGCTGCCGCCCGGCACCTGATCCAGCTGGGGCACAGCCGGATCGCGCATATGACCGGAGACGCCGCCTACGACAAAGACTTCCGGCTGCCGGGCACCCGCCAGGCAGGTTTCACGGCAGCGATGCACGGCGCCGGCCTTCCCGTGCGGCCGGAGTGGCTGGTCTCCGCCGACTTCACCATCCAGGGCGCCTACGCCAGCGCCCGGCAACTGCTGGGGAGCTCCCCTGAGCGTCCGACGGCGGTGTTCGCCGCCTCGGATGAGATGGCGATCGGCACCATCCTCGCGGCCCGCGACTTCGGGCTTCGCGTTCCTGAGGATCTTTCGGTGATCGGCATCGACGGCCACGAGCTGGGCGAGGTCTTCGGCCTCACCACCATCGACCAAGATGCCCGCGGCCAGGGTGCCCTCGCGGTCCGGCGCCTCCTGGAGGGGCTAGAGGGCGGCGGCGGGGAGCCTGCCGCGGCGGACATGGAATACCCCACCCGGTTCGTCATCCGCTCCAGCACGGCCGTGCCCCCGGCCGACGCGTCTCCGCTGCACTAATACCGCCGGCTGGCGTACGTTCCTGCCCGGTTACTCCAGCAGCCCGAGCACTTACTCAACCGCAGCGGCCGGATTGTGGACCTTCCTAGGTTCCTTCCCGTGATGCTTGGGCGAGTAACTGGGGAGGATGGTACGGGGACGCCCCCGTTAGCCCTGGTCGCCGCCCATGAACCGGACATAGCGCTGCAGAAACATGGGCCAGAGGCCTTCGTACTCGTCACGGGTCACTGCCGGGTGTTCTGCGCCTTCCCATCCGCTGTGAACCAGACGGAGCTCGGTACCGGCATCCACAGCCCGGAACGCTACGCGAATCTCCGTGGACCACAGCGCCTGGGTTCCTTGGTGCCAGCTGGCGTGGAAGGAGAGAGGGGGCTGCCAGTCGTCGATGGTCCCCCAGATGGCGGTGCGGCCGTCGTCCGCGGTTTCCAGGATCAGGCTTTCCTCGAACTCCACGTAGGATCCGGCCCCGTACACGCCGTGCTCCTCGAGCGGCCACCACAGGTGCGTGTGCTCGGTGAAACCCACGAATGCCCTGGCGACGGCGCCGGGTACGACGACGGTGCACACCAACGGGTCAAGACCCTCGGAGGGCCCGGGCTCTGGGGCGGCAGCTGCGTGGCTGAAGAGGTTATCCATGGGCATCAACTCTACTAGGGCAGTCGATGGCGCCACCCCGTGCATAATCCTGCTTCCAGAGCCAGCTCAGCGTAAGCTCCTACGCCGTTGCTGCCGGCTCCAGAGCAGGCTCAACGGGAGGGGCTCTTACGTCGTTGCTGCTGTGGCCGTTAAAGAGCTCAGGCCCCGACACTTAGTGTCGGGGCCTGAGCCGCTAAATTATGTCCGGCGGTGACCTACTCTCCCACACCCTCCCGGGTGCAGTACCATCGGCGCTGTGGGTCTTAGCTTCCGGGTTCGGAATGGGACCGGGCGTTTC
>NZ_JBFBKP010000118.1:0-8436 GCF_040702285.1 Arthrobacter sp. NPDC080086 | reverse complement strand
CGAGCACGTCCAGGGCCTTGCTGGCGAAGGCGGGCTGTCCGTGCGGTGCCGTGGCCCCTGAGGCGCCGACCGCCGGGACGGTGTCCGGGTCCAGCGGGTTCTCCGGGTCCGCCGACGGCGACGGCGTGGCGGTCGGGGAGGGGGCAGCGCTGGTGGCGGCTGTCGTGTGGACCGCTGCCGGGACGGCGTCGGCGGCCGCCGGGGCGGGCCCGCCGCACGCGGTGGTGGAGACCAGCACCAGGCCCGCGACCCCGCAGGCGATCCAGTCGATGACGCCGCGGCGTCCCTTGGCTGCGGCGCGTGCGCCGTCGTCGTTCCTGCCCATGATCCTGCTTCCCCCGGTGTGCTGCCTGATGCGTGGCCGCGAAAGGCCGTCACCAGCCTAGTGGCGGCGGGTCGGGCGTCCGGGGTGCCACGCCGCTCAGGCCAGCAGCAGGGCCACCCCGATCATGGCGGGGACGGCCACCACCGTGGTGATCAGCACGGTGTCCTTGGCGACGGTGAGGCCGGTCCGGTAGCGGGTGGCGACGACGAAGACGTTCTGGGCGGTGGGCAGCGCGGAGGTGACGACGACGGCGAACAGTGCCTGGCCGTCCAGCCCGAGGGCGAAGCGGGCGAAGAGGAACGCCAGCGCCGGGTGCACAACGAGCTTGAAACAGCTGGCCAGCACCGTGTCCACGCGGCGGCCCGCGGCGGCGTGCAGGGGCCGCGAGCCGTTCAGGCTCATGCCGAAGGCCAGCAGCATGGCGGGGATCGCGGCGCCGCCAATCAGATGGATGGGCTGCAGCACCAGCTCCGGGATCTGCACGCCGGTACCCGCCACCACCAACCCGAGCGCGGACCCGACAATCATCGGGTTGCGCAGGATCATCAGCAGAAAGCTCAGCGGCGTGGTCCGGTGGCCGCTGGTGGTGGCATCCAGCAGGATCAGGAACAGCGGCGTGAAGAACGCGAGCTGGAAGATCAGCAGCGGGGCGACGTACCCGGCGTTGCCGAGGACGAAGACGGCGATGGGGATGCCGAGGTTGGCCGAGTTGGCCAGGGAAGCGCTCATCGAGGAGACCAGGGCCTCCGGCAGCGGCCGCTTGAGCACAAAGCGGACCAGCGCGAAATATAGCGCCGCGGTGGCGACGGCTCCGACGGCGGTGACCAACAGCGGGGCGGCGAAGACCTCGTTGAGCCTGGCCTTGCTGAGGGTCTCGAACAGCAGGGCGGGGCTGGCGACAAAGAAGGTCAGGGCGCTCAGGACGGAGCGGGCGTTCTCGCCGAGGATGCCGCGGCGGCCGACGACCATGCCGACCAGGATGATCGACCAGACCACGAAGAAGCCGGCCAGGACGCCTAGCATCCGGCCGGTTCCGGGGTCAGGGGGCGGGGCGGCTTCAGCTCAGGGCGGCGTTGTTCAGCGCATGCGGCGGCCGGAGGATCCCGGCGGTGTGGCCTTCTGCGGGGTCGTTGCCGATCTGCACCACACGGTTGTCCCGGTCCACGTGGACCACGGTGGGCGTGAAGGCCTTGGCCTCCTCGGTGGTCATCTGGGCGTAGGTGATGAGGATGACGATGTCGTTCTCGTGCATCAGGTGCGCGGCGGCCCCGTTGATGCCGATGACGCCCGAACCGCGCTCGCCGGCGATGGTGTAGGTCTCCAGCCGCGCGCCGTTGGTGACGTCGACAATGGACACCAGCTCGCCCGGGAGGATGTCCGCCGCTTCCAGCAGGTCCAGGTCCACGGTGACCGAGCCGACATAGTGAAGGTCCGCGTGGGTGACCGTGGCGCGGTGGATTTTGGACTTGAACATTGTGCGATTCATAACAGCTTCAGTCTAGCGCCGGGGCGCTTGACCCGCTGTGAGCCAGGGAACACCCCCGTGGCCGTGCGGTTCGTATCCGCCGCCGCTCACTCCGTCGGCGAGATCGAGGCCGCCGTCCGCGCCAGTACCTCGCGGGCGGCCAGGATCGCCGGCCGCTTCGCGCTGGAGCGCCGGACCGAGGTGAAGACCGTCCGGTAGGGCCGGCCCGGCAGTTCAATCAGCCGGGCCGTGGTGCCCCGGCCGGTCCAGACCAGGTCCGGCATCAGTGCCACCGCGTTGCCCGACTCGATCAGCCGGATCTGTGCCTGCAGGTCCGCGGTCTCGAAGCGGACGTCGGGTTCGAAGCCGGCGCTGCGGCAGGCCTGCTCCGCCCAGTGCCGGGACGCAGCGCCGCGCGGCTCCATCACCCACGGCATGCCGGCGGTGTCCGCGAGCGAGGCCGCCGTGGGCCGGCCGGGAGCGGCCGGCGGAACGGCCAGCCGGATGGCGTCCCGGGTCAGGCTGACCCGGTCCAGTTCGGCGTAGTGGGGCGCGGCGTGGCCGGGGTACTGCTCGGCGATGACCAGGTCGAAGTCCCGAGCCCAGGTCTCGTGCAGCGCCGTCTCCGGTTCCCGCTGGGTCATCTCGATCCGGACCTCGGGATAGCTCTCGGTCATCCGGGTCAGGGCGTCCGGCATCAGCGCCAGGGCGGCCGACTGGAAAACGGCGATCCGCACGGTGCCGGTCACGGTGGTCAGCGAGGCGGCAAGGTCCGCCTCGGCCTGTTCCAGCGTCTCCAGCAGCTGGGCCGTGTGGGCCACGAGGACCTCCGCCTGCGGCGTCAACTGGACCCGGCGGCCGGTCTTGCGGAGCAGTTCGACGCCGGCTTCCTTCTCCAGCTGGGCCAGTTGCTGGGAGACCGACGACGGGCTGTACTGAAGCGCTTCGGCCACCTCGGCCAGGGTGCCGCGGATCTGGAGTTCGCGCAGCAGCCGCAGCCGCCGGACATCGAGCATGACAATTCCTTGTGAATTCTAATGTTTATCGGTTAGGAGAAGTCACTTTATCTAATGGGATCCGGCTTGCATACTGGGTCAATCATGTGACCCCCACCACGGGTGCCCGCCGCCGGCGGGGGCGGGGTCCACCCGACGCAGGAGACCGGAATGAGCACCAGCGACCTGACCAGATCGATCATGCGGCGCAAGCCGATCGACGACATCGAGGAAGAAAGCAAGCACAGCGGCCTGTTCAAGAGCCTGGGCCTCTGGCAACTGACGGCCATCGGCGTGGGCGGCATCATCGGCGTCGGCATCTTCTCCCTGGCCGGCCTCGTGGCGCACGGCAGCGAGAGCGAGCCCGGGGTGGGGCCGGCGGTGCTGTTCTCCTTCCTGATCGCGGGCCTGGCCTCCGCGGCGGCCGCCTTGTCCTACGCCGAATTCGCCGGCATGATCCCGCGCGCGGGCTCCGCCTACACCTACGGCTACGTGGCGCTCGGCGAGGTGATCGGCTGGTTCATCGGCTGGGACCTGCTGCTGGAATACATCGCCATCGTGGCCGTGGTGGCGATCGGCATCTCCGGCTACTTCGACGCCTTCCTCTCCGGCATCGGGATCCACATGCCGGTCTGGATGACCTCCACCGTGGACGAGGGCAAGGGCGGCGTGGTGAACATTCCCGCCATCCTGGTCTGCCTGCTGGTGACCTGGATCCTGTCCCGCGGCACCCGGGCCTTCGGACGCTTCGAGCTGATCGCCGTTGCCATCAAGGTGGTCCTGATCCTATTCATCATCGGACTGGGCATCTTCTACATCAACACCAATAACTACAACCCATTCATGCCCAGCGGCTTCGGTCCGGTGCTGGCCGGGTCTGCCACCGTGTTCTTCGCGGTGTTCGGCTACGACGCAATGAGTACCGCGGCGGAGGAAGCCACCGACGGCAAGAAGCACATGCCCAAGGCGATCGTGCTGTCCCTGATTATCGCCATGCTGCTCTACGTCGCCGCCACCCTGGTCCTCACCGGCATGCAGAACTACAAGGACATTGATCCGAAGGCCGGCTTCGCCTCCGCCTTCAACGGTGTGGGCCTGCCGGTGATCGCCACCATCATCTCCGTTTTCGCCGTGCTCTCGATCCTGACCGTGATGCTGACGTTCCTCCTCGGCGTCACCCGCGTGTGGTTCTCCATGAGCCGCGACGGCCTGCTCCCGGGCTGGTTCGCCAAGACGGACCGGCACGGCACCCCTCAGCGGGTCACCTGGATCGCCGGCGTCGCCTCCGCCCTGCTGGCCGGGGTGTTCCCGATCAAGGCCGTGGCGGACCTGACCAACATCGGCATCCTGGCCGCGTTCGTCGTCGTCTGCCTCTCGGTGATCATCTTCCGCTACAAGCGCCCGGACGCCCCGCGCACCTTCCGCTTACCGTTCATGCCCGTGGTGCCGCTCTTCGGCATGCTGGCCTCGGCCTTCCTGATGGCCCAGCTGCACTGGGAGACCTGGCTGCGCTTCGGCGTCTGGCTAGTGGTGGGTCTGTGCATCTACTTCGGCTACGGCCGGAAGCACTCGCTGATGAACCCGGCGAGCCCGCGGCACCAGGAGGCGGTGGAACAGCACCGGCACGTCGGCTGACCCGCGGCGCCTTCACCTCGCCGCCACACCCGACGCTCCCTCAGATCCGGCGCGCTTCCGGCGAACCCTCCCGCAGTTTCGGCGCGTTGCTGGCGGACGCTTCCTCAGTTTCGGCGAACCCTCCCGCAGTTTCTGCGGGAGGGTTCCGTCGTTGTTGGCAGGACGTGAGGGAGCGTCGGAACGGGGAGTGCAGGAGGTGAGGGAGGGCGGCTCAAAGATGCGGTTTTTCTAACCAGTAATCCTCAGAAAACGTCGCTTTATCTTACGTGATACGAATCGCATACTGATGGGAAGAAACGTCCACATCTTGAGAAAGCCCGAGTGCCACCATGACCCACACCTCCACGGAAACCGGCGCCGTCACCGCCGCCGCGGCCACGACAGTCGCCGAAGCGGCGGCCCTGGCCGATGACTGCATCGCGCTGGTGCGCCGCTGGCTCACCGCCGCCTCCAAGGTTCCCGTCGACGCGTCCGCCCAGCAGCTCGCCGGCGTGCTGAAGGACCCGAACGGCCTCGGCTTCACGGTCGGGTTCGTCGACGGCGTCGTCCGCCCCGAGGACCTCCACGTCGCCGCCCGCAACCTCGCCGCCCTGGCCCCCAAGGTCCCCGCCTTCCTGCCCTGGTACATGCGCGCCGCCGTCCGCCTCGGCGGAACCATGGCGCCGGCCCTGCCGCAGGTGGTCATCCCGGTGGCCCGCCGCGTGCTCCGCGAGATGGTCGGCCACCTGATCGTGGACGCCACCGACGCCAAGCTGGGCCCGGCCATCGCCAAGATCCGCAAGGACGGCATCAAGCTCAACGTCAACCTCCTCGGCGAGGCCGTGCTCGGCGAGCATGAGGCCTCCCGCCGGCTCAAGGGCACGCACGCGCTGCTGGCCCGTCCCGACGTCGACTACGTCTCGATCAAGGTCTCCTCCACGGTCGCCCCGCACTCCGCCTGGGCCTTCGACGAGGCCGTCGAGCACGTCGTCGAGAAGCTCACCCCGCTCTTCACCCGCGCCGCGTCCTTCGCGGCCAACGGCGGCAAGGCCAAGTTCATCAACCTGGACATGGAGGAGTACAAGGACCTGGACATGACCATCGCGGTCTTCACCCGGATCCTGGACAAGCCCGAGTTCAAGAACCTCGAGGCCGGCATCGTGCTCCAGGCCTACCTGCCGGATGCCCTCTCGGCCATGATCCGCCTGCAGGACTGGGCCGCCGCGCGCCGCGCCACCGGTGGCGCCCCGATCAAGGTCCGCGTGGTCAAGGGCGCCAACCTGCCGATGGAACAGGTCGAGGCCTCCCTGCACGACTGGCCGCTGGCCACCTGGAACACCAAGCAGGACTCGGACACCAACTACAAGCGCGTCATCAACTACTCACTGCACCGGGACCGGATCCGCAACGTCCGGATCGGCGTCGCCGGGCACAACCTCTTCGACATCGCCTTCGCCTGGCTGCTGGCCAAGAAGCGCGGCCTCGCGGACGCCGGGCACCAGGGCATCGAATTCGAAATGCTGCTCGGCATGGCGCAGGGCCAGGCCGAGGCCGTCAAGCAGGACGTCGGTTCGCTCCTGCTCTACACCCCGGTGGTCCACCCCGCCGAGTTCGACGTCGCGATCGCCTACCTGATCCGCCGGCTCGAGGAGGGCGCCAGCCAGGACAACTTCATGTCCGCCGTGTTCGAACTCTCCGAGAACGAGCAGCTCTTCGAACGGGAGAAGCAGCGCTTCCTGGCCTCCCTGGCCGCGCTCGACGAGGAGGTCCCGGCCCCGAACCGCCGTCAGAACCGCGCCCTCCCGGCCGAACCGATGCCGCGCGAGGGTTTCCGGAACACCCCCGACACCGACCCGTCGCTGCCCGCCAACCGCGACTGGGGCCGCGCCATCCTGGACCGCGTGCCGGGCTCCACCCTGGGCAACGCCGCCGTCGAGGCCGCCACCATCACCGACGAGGACACCCTCAACGCCGTCATCGACACCGCTGTCGCCAAGGGCAAGGCCTGGGGCGCCCTCTCCGGCGCCGAGCGGGCCGAGATCCTGCACCGCGCCGGCGACGCGCTGGAAGCCCGCCGGGCCGAACTGCTCGAGGTCATGGCCAGCGAGACCGGCAAGACCATCGACCAGGGCGACCCCGAGGTCAGCGAGGCCGTCGACTTCGCCCACTACTACGCCGAATCGGCGCGGAAGCTCGACGACGTCGACGGCGCCACGTTCGTCCCCGCGAAGCTCACCGTCGTGACGCCGCCGTGGAACTTCCCGGTTGCCATCCCCGCCGGCTCCACGCTCGCCGCTCTGGCCGCCGGCTCCGCCGTCGTCATCAAGCCCGCCAAGCAGGCCGCCCGCAGCGGCGCCGTCATGGTCGAGGCGCTCTGGGAGGCCGGCGTCCCCCGCGACGTGCTGACCATGGTGCAGCTGGGCGAACGGGAGCTCGGAACGCAGCTGATCTCCCACCCGGCCGTGGACCGCGTCATCCTTACCGGCGGCTACGAGACGGCCGAACTGTTCCGCTCGTTCCGCAAGGACTTGCCGTTGCTGGCCGAAACCAGCGGCAAGAACGCCATCATCGTCACCCCCAGCGCCGACCTGGATTTGGCCGCCAAGGACGTGGCCTACTCCGCGTTCGGCCACGCCGGCCAAAAGTGTTCGGCCGCGTCGCTGGTGATCCTGGTGGGCTCCGTCGCGACTTCCAAGCGCTTCCACAACCAGCTGATCGACGCCGTCACCTCCCTCAAGGTCGGCTACCCGGAGGACCCCGCCAGCCAGATGGGCCCGATCATCGAACCCGCCGGCGGCAAGCTCCTGAACGCCCTGACCACGCTCGGCGAGGGTGAGACCTGGGCCGTGGAACCGCGGCAGCTCGACGACTCCGGGAAGCTCTGGAGCCCCGGCGTCCGCTCCGGCGTGCGGCGCGGTTCCTACTTCCACCTCACCGAGTTCTTCGGGCCGGTACTGGGCGTGATGACCGCCGCCACCCTGGAGGAGGCCATCGCCATCCAAAACCAGACCGAGTACGGCCTGACCGCCGGGCTGCACTCGCTGAACTCGGATGAACTGGCCCTCTGGCTGGACACCATCGAGGCGGGAAACCTCTACGTCAACCGCGGCATTACCGGCGCGATCGTGCAGCGCCAGCCCTTCGGCGGCTGGAAGAAGTCGGCCGTTGGCGCCGGGACCAAGGCTGGCGGCCCCAACTACCTCGCCGGGCTGGGCGACTGGGCCAGTACGGAAGCCACCGCGGCCCCGGGCCCGCTGAGCCCCGAGGTGGCGCGGATCGAGGACGCCGCCAAGGGCTTCCTGGCCGCCGCCGACGTCGCCCCGTTGCAGCGTTCCCTCGCCTCCGACGCGCAGGCCTGGTTCGACGAGTTCGGCACCGCCAAGGACGTCTCCGGGCTAAGCGCGGAGCGCAACGTCTTCCGCTACCGGCCGCTGCCGGTCCTGGTCCGGCTCTCCGCGGGCAGCCCGCTCGCCGAGCTGGTCCGCGTGCTGGCCGCCGGCGTCCGCGCCGGGTCCACCCTTACGGTTTCCAGCGCCGCGGCGCTGCCCGCCCAGCTGCAGGCCGTGCTCGCCGGGCTGGGAATCTCGGCGACGGTGGAGGACGACGCCGCGTGGCTGGCCTCGGCGGGGCGCCTTGCCGCCGCGCCGAAGCTCGCCGTGCCGCGGATCCGCCTGATCGGCGGCGACCCCGTCGCCCTCGCCGAGGCCACCGGCGGACGTCCGGACCTGGCCGTCTACACCCACCCCGTGACCGAGGCCGGCCGCGTTGAACTGCTGCCGTTCCTGCACGAGCAGGCGGTCAGCATCACCGCGCACCGCTTCGGCACCGCAAACCACCTCTCCGACGGGCTGATCTAGGACGATCCGGCGCCTCCCGGGCGGGCCGGGCGGCGCGCCCGGGAGCGCAACACAGGGGCGGGGCGGGGGCCGCTGGGGGACCCCCCCCCCCCCCGGGGGGGTGGGCCGGGCGGGGGCGCGGGGACCGCCCCGCGGGGGGCCCCGCCCCGGGCCCGCAGGGGCGGCGGCGTACACGCCCCC
>NZ_JBFBKP010000117.1:0-8596 GCF_040702285.1 Arthrobacter sp. NPDC080086 | reverse complement strand
GTTGACGGTTGATTAGCAGCACCCGGTTCCGGGGGCTCCTCCTGGTATCCACCGCGCTCCTCATCCGGGCCATGGGGTCCGGACCGCAAGGGGCGCAGTCCTCGTCGTCCGGAGCGGGGCTTCGGCTGCAGAGGGCTGGATACGCGTAGTCAGCAAGCGTTCCCGCACTCCTGAATGAGATGTGCTGCCTTCCGCGGCACGTCCGGGAAGGACAGCGCAACGAATCGGGGCATGAGGGAACAGCAAACTGCTCCACTTAGTGTACTACAGCGGGCCCCGCCCGACGGACGCGTTCGGGGCGCCGGGCTGGGGTGCTTCGGGGCGCCGACGGGGCGCCGACTGCGGTGTCTTGAAGGGCGAATCCGGGGGCCTCGGTGGGGTTGTCCACATGGCGTCCCGGGCGCCTGTTCCGGCGCGGCCCGGGTCCCCATGCTGAAACCATGACCCTGTTCCCTGTGCTCCCGCTGCTGCTCGCCGTTGCGCTGGCCCAGTCCCTAGCGCCGACGGCACCGCCGCGCCCTTCGGCAGCGTTTTCCGGCCAGGCGGCCGTCCGTGCCGCGGCCATCGGAGCCGCGACGGCGTTGGCTTCTGGCCCCAAGTCGACGGCGGGCGGCGGGGCTTCGACCCGCGGGGCGCGGGCGGTGCCGGCACGCGCGGCGCCGGCACGGGGCTGGGCCTGGCCGCTCTCCCCCAGGCCCGCGGTGGTGCGCGGCTTCGATCCGCCGGACCGGCCATGGCTCAGCGGCCACCGCGGGGTGGACCTGCGGGCCGAGGCCGGGGCTGTGGTCAGCGCACCGGCTCCGGGACGGGTCAGTTTCGCCGGCATCGTGGTTGACCGCCCGGTGCTGACCATCGATCACGGGGACGGTCTCCGGAGCAGCTTCGAACCCGTCGAGACGAGCCTGCGGGCCGGGGACCCGGTGGCGGCCGGATCCCCGGTGGGTGCGGTGGCAGCCGCGCAGCCCGGACCGCCCGGCCACTGCAGCGGCACGCCCTGCCTGCACTGGGGCGTCCGCCGCGGCGAGGAGTATCTGAACCCCCTCGGGTTCGTCCTGGACCTGCGGCCCTCGGTGCTGCTGCCGCCGGTCCGGGCGGCGGCGTCGGGTTTAGACGATCGCAGAGATTCCGGTGATGGCCCGGCCAGTGACCAGGGTGTTGATCTCGTGGGTGCCCTCGTAGGAGTAGATGGCCTCGGCGTCGGAGAAGACCTTCGCCATCTCGTAGTCGGAGACAATGCCGTTGCCGCCCAGGAGGCTGCGGCCAATCGCCACAGTCTCCCGCATCCGGGCCGTGGTGAAGGCCTTGGCCAGGGCGGACTGTTCGTCCTTGGCCTGGCCGGCGTCCTCGAGCTGGGAGAGCCGGACCATCATGCCCATCGAGCTGACGGTGTTGCCGAGCATCTGGACCAGCTGGTTCTGCACGAGCTGGAAGGAGGCGATCGGCCGGCCGAACTGGCTGCGTTCGACGGCATAGCGGCGGGCGACGTCGAACGCGGCCAGCTGCTGGCCGACGGCCTGCCAGGCCACGGAGAGGCGGGTGACCTTCAGGACCTTGTTGGTGTCGCGGAAGCTGTTGGCGTTCGCGAGCTTGAAGAAGTCGGGAACCACGACGTTTTCCAACGTGATGTCCGCGTTCTGGACCGTGCGCAGCGAGATCTTGTTCTCGATCTTGGTGGCGCCGTAGCCCTCGGTCTTCGTGTCCACCAGGAAGCCCTTGACCTGGTTGTCCTCGACGTCGCGGGCGTAGATGACCACCCAGTCGGAGAAGGTGGCGTTGCCGATCCAGCGCTTGGCGCCGTTGAGGACCCAGTGGTCACCCTCGCGCCGGGCGGTGGTGCGCGTGCCACCGGCGACGTCGGAGCCGCCCAGCGGTTCGGTCAGGCCGAAGGCGCCGATCTTCTTCATCGAGTAGATCTCCGGCAGCCAGGCCTCCTGCTGCTCCTCGGAGGCCAGCGCCTCGATGGAGCCGGTGAACAGTCCGTCGTGGACGCCCATGAAGGTGGCGATCGAGGTGTCGGCGCGGGTCGTCTCGGCGTGCAGGATGCCGGCGAAGAGGTTCGAGTAACCCTGGCGCTTGACCGGGCTGACCAGGTCGATTTCGGCCAGCTTGGGGATCAGGTCCATCGGAAACTCGGCGCGGTTCCAGCAGTCGACGGCGATCGGCTTGACCTCGCGGGCCAGGAACTCGCGGACCTCGGCCAGCCGGTCGCGCTCCTTGTCGCTGAGCAGTTGCTCGAAGGCGAAGAAGTCGCCGTCGGCGTACGGGAGGTTGTTGAAGTCGATTGCAGCCTTGGACATGGTGTTCCCTCACTTATGATCAGCGGCGACCAGAAGGGCGCGGGGAGGCCCGCGCCGATATGTTACTGGGCAGTAACTTACCGTGCGCGCAGGGGTGCCGCAAGTGACCTGGCCCACCCGCGGGGACCACGGCATACAAAAAGAGCCGCGTCCGGGAGGCGGGCTTCCGGACGCGGCCTGGGAAATGAAGCGTCTGATGGTGGGAGGTGATGCGGACCGGCCGGGAGACCGGCGATGGTAGGGCTACTCGGACTTGAACCGAGGACCTTAGGATTATGAGTCCCGCGCTCTAACCAGCTGAGCTATAGCCCCGTGGGACCCGGGGCACCGGCCGTAGCACGGCGGGCCCCGGGGCAAAACACTCTAGCAATAGTAGTCGCACCGGCCGGGCGCTCAGGCCCGTGCCGGAGTGCTAGACCACCAGGTCGTCGTAGCTGGCGCCGCGGTAGATGTCCTCGAACGTCTGGAGGGTCCGCTCGATGCTGTGGTTCTCCACCATGCTGCGGCTGACCTTGCCCATGGCGGCGCGCTCGTCGGCCGGCAGGGACAGCACCGCGGTGATCTTGGCGGCCAGGTCGTCGCTGTCGTTCGGGGTGAACAGGTAGCCGTTCTCGCCGTCGCGCACCAGGTGCGGCAGGGCCATCGCGTCGGCCAGGACCACGGGCGTGGAGGCAGACATGGCCTCAAGGGTCACCAGGGACTGCAGCTCCGCGGTGCCCGGCATGCAGAACAGGTCGGCGCCGAGGTAGGCGCGGCGCAGTTCCTCGTCGCTGGCCAGGCCCAGGAAGCGCACCCGGTCCCCCAGGCCCAGGCGCTTGACCTGGGCCTCCAGGGCCGGTCGGACCTCACCGCCGCCGACCACCTGCAGGTGGACGTCGAGGTTGGCCGGGGTCTTGGAGATGGCGTCGATCAGGACGTCGATGTGCTTTTCCTCGGCGAGGCGGCCCACGAAGAGCACGGTGGGGCTGGCGTTGACGGGAACCTCCTCCCCCGGCTTCAGCTCGTAGGCGGCGGCGTCGATGCCGTTGGAGAGCGGCAGCACCTTGCGCAGGAAGGCGTGGTCGTGCATCGCCTTGGCCGCGAGCGGAGTGGGGGTGGTCACGACGTCGGCCTGGCCCATGACCTTGCCCATGTCGCGCCAGGAGACGCGGCCAACGATGTCCTTGAACCACTGCGGGAACGGCAGGAAGGGGTTGAGATTCTCCGGCATAAAGTGGTTGGTCGCCACGATCCGGACGCCGCGGCGCACCGCCTCGTAGAGGACGTGCTCACCGATCATGTAGTGGCTCTGGATGTGCACAACGTCAGGCTTGACCCGGTCGAAGAGCAGCGCGATCTCCTTCTTGATCTCCCAGGGGAAGGTGATCCGGAAGCTCTCGTGCGTGGGCACGGAGTGGGAGCGCACGCGGTGCACGGTGGCCTCGTCGCGGAACTCGCTGTAGCTCTTGCCCTTGCTGGGGCGGGTGGCCAGGACGTGGACGTCGTGGCCGCGCCCGGTCATGCCCTTGGCGAGACGGTAGCCGAACTGGGCGGCTCCGTTGACGTCCGGCGGGTAGGTTTCGGCGGCGATCAGGATCGTCAGTTTCCTGCCGGGGTTGTCGGTCTGGGGCATGGTCACGGGGATGGCTCCTGGTGGTCACGGTGGGTAGCGGCGGCCGGCCGGCCGCCGGCGCAGGCGCGGCCAGTCGGCGCCTGAAGTCTGTGGCGTCGCCCTAGGGTCTCCGCGCCGCGGCCTTTCGCGCGTCTTTCTTGCGCTTGGTGACCTCGGGGTGGTGCCTGGACAGGGCGATCACTCCCACGATAGCAAGGAGAGCCGCGGCACCCATGGCGATCGCGGTCACGGCGTGGACATCGGGGCGCAGTTCGCCAAGGACCACGACGCCGATCGCGATGCCGATCATGGGATCGATCACGGTCAGGCCCGCGATGACCAGGTCCGGCGGACCGCCCGAGTAAGCGCTCTGCACGAACCACGACCCGAGGCCGCCGGCGGCGAGGATCGCCAGCAGGGTGTACCACTGCACGTTGAGCAGGAACAGCCCGTTGGGGTCCAGCAGGTGCCGGCCGATGATGCGGGTCAGGACGGCAACGAAGCCAAACAGCATGCCGGCGCCAATGATGTAAACGAAGGCGCTCATCCGGTGCTTGAAGAGCAGGGCCAGGGTGCCGAACAGGGCCACGACGAGGGCCAGCAGCAGCACCACCGTGAGCTCGTCCGCGGCGCTGACGTGGTGGTTCTCCTGGGTGACCGTGACGGCCAGGATCACAAACAGGGCGGAGCCGGTGACGCAGCAGCTGATCGCCACCACGGTGGCCCGGTTCATGCTCAGGCCCTGGTCCTTGGCGTTGATGACCGTGGTGATGACCAGCGCGATGGCGCCGATCGGCTGCACGACCGTCAGCGGCGCGGACACGAGGGCGATGGCGTTCATGGCCGTGCCGACGCACAGCAGCAGGAGCCCGAGGATCCAGCGCCGGTTGCGGATCAGCCGCAGCAGGCCGTTGGAGCTCAGAGCCAGGCCCCCGGTGTCTGCCTTGACCGCACTGCCCTGCCGTTGCGCGCCGAAAGCGAGGAAGAAGGCGCCGGCGACGGCCAGCACGACTGCCAGCCAGACCATCAGCGGGGCCCGCCGTCGTCGTTGGAACGTTCCTGCGGGTTCACGGCGGTGCTGCTTTCTGCGGCGGGCCGCTGTCCACGGCCCTTGCGGATGATGGCCCAGAAGTAGTTGTAAGCGGCGATCCAGTGCCCGATCAGGCCGAGGCCTAGGCAGACCCAGGCCGCCACGAAGTAGCTCTCGGCGCCGGGCAGCTGCAGCTTCGAGAGCACCAGCAAGGGTGTGCCGAGGAGCAGCAGCGCGGTCCGGATCTTGCCGACCCGGCTGACCGGGAGGTCGGGGTGGCTGTGGAAGTAGTAGAGCGAGATGGCCATCAGGATCAGGTCGGGCACGAGGAGGGCGGTCAGGTACCACCACTCGACGACGCCGGCGATCACGAGGGTGACCGCGACGGCGATCAGGGCCAGCCGGTCCGCGATCGGGTCCATGATCCGGCCGAGGTTGGACATCTGGTTGAAGCGGCGTGCGATGTAGCCGTCCACCCAGTCGGTGCTGCCCATGAGGGCCAGGACCAGGGCTGCGGCGCCGTACTCCTGTTTCGCGAGAACCAGCCAGATGAACAGCGGAACGCCGAGGAACCGCACCACGGTGAGGAGATTGGGGACGGTGAAGACCACATCCGAATGGATTGGGGGTTGGCCGGGCCGCGCGCCAGCGCCGATGAACCTCATTCGGCCTCCCTTTCCGCTGCCGGTGTCCATTCGTTGTCGGGGTTTACGGTCCTGTCAGCCCTTGAGCAGGCGGCGCAGCAGGACGACGAAGGTGGTGGCGGCCGCCGCGAAGGCTGCCAGCGGCTTCCAGCGCTTGGCCAGTTCCGCGGCCGGAGCCGTGCCGGAGCTGCCGGTGGAGGGCCGGGCGCCGGGAGTGGTGGCGGAGGGGCCGCGAAGGGCGGCGATCCGGTCGTCGACCAGTTCCTTGCCCTCTTCGACGCGCTGCTGGCCGGCGGAGAGGAGGATCTGCGCCTGGGCCTTGAGGTCCAGTTCTTCGCCGAGTTCGTCGCGGACGCCGGTGAGGTGGCGGCGGCGCTGGTCCAGCCGGCGGCGCAGCTCATCTTCGGAGGGAGCGGGGCCGAGGTCGGGCTGTTCGGCCGCCTTCTTGGCTTCTTTCTCCGCCTTGGCTCGGGCTGCGGCCGCTTCCTTGGCGGCCTTCGCTGCCTTGGCCTGCGGGGTGTTCGGGTCCAGCACGGCCGGGTCGAAGGAGGAGCCCTCCTTGGCGATGCCGAGATCGTACTTCAGCCCGCGGATGGTCTCCTCGGGGACCAGCGGCATGGCCTTCTTGAAGCGGCTGACGCCGATCAGTCCCACGATCAGGGCGATGACCAGGAACAGGGCGCAGACCAGCAGGGCCGCGAGCCAGGCCGGCATGATCGTGGCGAGGCCCATGATGGCCGCCACGACGAGCCCGATGACCAGCAGCAGGACGAAGATCAGGGCGACGACGGCGAAGGCCGCCGCGATGCCGAGCTGGATGCCCTTGCGCTTGAGTTCGGCCTTGGCGAAGGCAATCTCATCGTTGAGTTGCCGCGGTGCCAGCTTAAAGATCAGTTTCAAGGTCGTGGGCAACGCGGAAAGGCGCAGCCCCCCGCCGGTCCTGCCGGTGTGCCGTCCGCTCATCGGTTCCGCCTAACTGGTGCCATCTGTCGTTCTGCTTCCGCTGAAATGCCCGGGGCTGCGCGGCTGATTGCACGCCCAGGTGTCAAAACTATCATTCGGGGCGCCGACGGCGGCCAGCGGAGGGCGCGGGCGCCTGCGCGTCGGGTTTAGGCGACGCGCGCCGCGTCCTGCGCGGCGCCCGGCGTCGTGCCGCGCGTCATGCCGGCGGCGGCGGCCGGAGGCGCTGTCCGTGCCGCCGCCCCGGCCCTAGGATTGACCTCTGTGCAGACACCCAGCAATCCGGGCGATTCCCTGACCCGCCGCCGCAAGCTTCTCTACATCCTCATGCTGGGTGCCCTGACGGCGCTGGGACCCTTCACGGTGGACCTGTACCTGCCGGCCTTCCCGGCTCTGGAGGCCAGCCTCGGCGTCAGCGAGGCGGCGGTCCAGCTGACCCTGACCGGTACCACCGTGGGCTTCGCGCTCGGCCAGCTGGTGGTGGGACCGCTCAGCGACCGGTTCGGCCGCCGGATGCCGCTGATCCTCGCCACCGCCCTGCACATCGGCGCGTCCCTGGGGGCGGCGTCGGCCACGGACATCGGGACCCTCGGCCTGTTCCGGGTGCTAATGGGCATCGGCGCGGCGGGCGGCGGCGTCGTCGCCATGGCCATGGTTCGCGACCTGTTCAGCGGCTACGCCATGGTGCGGATGTTCTCCCGGATGGCACTGGTCAACGGTCTGGCCCCGATCCTGGCGCCGGTGATCGGCTCGCAGCTGCTCCTGCTGACGGCGTGGCCGGGCATCTTCCTTTTCCTGGCCGGCTACGGCAGCTGCGTGATCATCGCGGCGCTGTTCCTGGTCCGCGAGACGCTGCCGGCGCACCTGCGCGGCGCATCGGGCATGACGATGCGCCAGCGCTACCGGGTGTTGTTCGCGGACCGCATCTTCGTGGGCACCCTGTTGCTGGGCGGCATGAACTTCGGTGGCCTCTTCACCTACCTCTCGGCCTCGCCCTTCCTCTTCCAGGACGTCTTCGGCTTCTCGGCCCAGCAGTACGGCCTGCTCTTCGGCATCAACTCCTTGGGGATCGTGGCCGGGGTGCAGACCAGCGCCCGGCTGATCAAGCGCGTCCCGCCGCAGTGGATCGTGGCCTGCTCCACGGCCTGGATGTTCCTGATGGCCCTGCTGATCGTCGTCTTCGACCGGGCCGGCCTGGGGCTGTGGGGCGTGATGGTGCCGCTGTGGTTCTACATCCTGGGGGCCGGCTTTACCTTCCCGTGCGTCCAGGTCCTGGCGCTGGCCAACCACGGCGCCCAGGCCGGCACGGCGGCGTCCCTGTTGGGTGCCGCGACCTTCCTCATGGCCGGGATCATCTCCCCCGTCGTGGGCTGGCTGGGCGTCGAGTCGGCGACGCCGATGGGCGCCGTGCAGGCCGGCTGCATTCTGCTGGCGGCGGCCGCGCTCTGGTTCGTGGTCCGGCCGCGGACGGTACCCTCCATCCACTGATCCGGCGCTCCGCGGGGGACTCTCCGGCTACGCGAGAGTGTCCGGCCCGACGGCCCGCCGGGTCCGGCCCTGGTGTTCGCCGGGACGCTCCGGCTGCCCCTCGGGGCCGGTCCCGGCCCTGTTCCCGCCCGGCGGCGGGCGATAAGGTTGTGGTGTGCCCGAACGGCAGGATCTCCCTCCCCTCCCGGCCACGTGGCAGCGGTGCGATGACGGCATCCTGCCCCTGTGGTGGGAGCGGCTGTGTTCGCAGACAAGCCCCCAATCGGCGGCGCTCTACGCGGCAGGGCTCTTTACCGAGGATCGCCGTCGGCCGATCGCGCAGTGGTACAACCCCGCCTTCGACGCCGCCCTTCTGGTGGCTCCCGAGACGTCCCCGGAATGGCCGGTGCAGCGCTTCGGCATCTTCTACGCCCCGCCGCGCGGCGGGTTCACCCGGGTCCACTCCGGCGCCCACGAATGGCACCCCCGCGAACCCCGGCAGTCCCCCACCGAGGAAGAGGCCTTCCAAGCCGCCGTCGGCGAGGCGGAACGCTTCCTGCAGGTGGAAATGTTCTTCGTCTGAGCGCAAGAAAAAAGGCCCCGCGGC
>NZ_JBFBKP010000116.1:0-8897 GCF_040702285.1 Arthrobacter sp. NPDC080086 | reverse complement strand
GTTGTAAAACCTGGCCGCCGCCCTTTTTGCGTGCCCGGAAACAACCCGCCCGTGGTCTTCCCTGGAGCCGCCGGGCCGGGCTTGTAGGCTTGCTGCCACTTGTCCCGTTACGGAAGGCGCCCTTCATGCACTACGTCGTTTTGCAGGTCATCCTCAAGGAAAAACTATGGGGAACCGGATCGGGAAACCTGACATCTCTCGAGAAGACCATCAATGACCAGGCGGCCAAGGGCTACCGGCTGCACACCATCACGACTGCGAGCAGCGGCAGCAAGGGACTCGCCGGCGGGGACCGGATTCAAGCGACGCTGGTGTTCGAGAGCCTGGGATAGCTTTCCGGCGGCCGGCTGAGTGGTCGGTAGAGGGGCCGGTTCAGTGGGCGGTGCCGGCTGGCTGGGCGGCGAGGCTGTCCAGCCAGGCCAGGGCTTCCGGCTCGGAGGTGAAGTAGGCGTGCGGGCAGTGGTCGTGACGGCTGAGGGCCGCCCCCATGATGGTGTCCACCACGCTGGAGCCGATCATCGCCACGGCGGAGGCGGCCTGGGCGTGGGCAAAGGCGGCCCGGGCCGGGTTGCTCAGGGTCACTCCGGCAATCTCCAGCAGCAGCGGCCGCGGGGTTGGGCTGAGGCTCCGCATCGCCTCGATGGAGGCACGGGCGTCGTCGGCGTCCACCTCGGACTCAGGGGCCCAGGCCAGGTGGAAGTATTGCCCGCGAAGGCCCAGCCGGCCCTTCCCGTCCGCGATCAGAATCTCGTTCATTTACGCCTCCTGCGCCCAACCTACCCCGGGCGGGTCACGATCAGCGGCGGGGGCACGAGAAAGCGCCGGACAACGGATTGCTGTCCGGTGCTTTCTCGGTGCTCCGATTCCGGTGATGCGGGGGATGCCCGTGTCGCCGCTAGGTGAGCAGGGCTTGGGCGGTGACGTAGGCGGCGACGGCCAGGACCAGGGTGCCGAAGCTGCGCTTGAGGATCCGGTCCGGGATGTTCGTGCCGAGCCGTCCGGCCAGCAGGGACGCGGCCATGGCGGCCATGGCGAAGGCGGCCGTGACGGCCCAGTCGATGTGCAGGTCGCCCAGGTGGGCGGCGAAGCCGGCAACCGAGTTGATCACGATGATCACCAGCGACGTCCCCACGGTGGCCGCCATCGGCAGGCCGAGGACCAGCGTCAGGGCCGGGACGATCAGGAAGCCGCCACCCACGCCCAGCAGGCCGGTCAGGAATCCCACGACGGCGCCGGTGGCGATCGCCTTGGGCAGGCAGCTGCGCCAGTGCACCCCGCCGCCGGGAAGGGCGCAGGACCCGCCGGCGGCCTTGGTCGGCATCATCATGCGGATGCCCGCGATCACCATGATGGCGGCGAACGCCAGGAGCAGGACCTCCTGGTCCAGCAGCCGGTTGACGTAGGCGCCCAGGTAGGCGGTGGCGGTACCGGCGGCGCCGATGATCACGGCCAGGCGCCAGTTCACGTTGCGGAGCCGAGGCACCACCGCGACGGCCGAGGAGGCGCCGACGACGACCAGCGAGGTCGGGATCGCCGCGGAGAGCGGGAGCCCGACGCCGTAGACCAGGGCGGGAACGGCGAGGATGGAGCCTCCGCCGCCGACCAGGCCGAGGAGGCCGCCGACGATCAGGCCGAAGGCCGCCGCGGTGATGATCATGACTTGGCGCCCAGGTTCTGCAGAGCCTGGTGGGCGGTGGGCTCGTTGGCGGAGCGGTTCCACGGCATCTTGGAGAGCATCTGGCCCATGGCGCAGCTGTTGGTCGCTGCGGAGAAGGTCAGGCCCGCGCCGATCCCGCCGGCCAGCAGGCCGAGCTTGGGGGAGAGGAGCTTGCTGCCGACGACGCCGGCGAGCACCAGCGAACCGGCCGTCATCCGGACTTGGCGTTCCAGGGCCCAGGTGTTCTTGCCCTTGACGACGGTGCCGCCGGCGGCGGCGTAGGCGGGCACGCCGCCTGTGAGGACACTGGCGCTGCCGAGGCCGACGGCGTCGAGGTGTTTGCGGGCCTGTTCCGCGCGGTTGCCGGACTGGCAGACCAGCACCACGCGGGTGCCCATCTTGGCGGCGAATTCCTCGGCATGTTCGCTCAGCAGGGGCAGCGGCACGTGGTACGAGCCCTTGATGTGCATCGAGTCGAATTCGGCGCCGCCGCGGACGTCGATCACCATCAGGTCATCGTGGTTGTCTTCCCAGGCCTTCAGCGTTGCCGCGTCGATGGACTTGGGGGCCGTGGCGGCGGGGGTGGGGACGTTCGTGGAAGTCATAATCTCTTTCGGTCTAGCAAGGGGTGGAGCGGGGTGGTGCCGACGGCGTGCCCGCGGAGGCGGGGACGACGTCGTCCGCCTGCCGGCTCCCGTGTGCGGCATGCCGGACACAGGTGGCGTGGCAGGTGGAAGCCCGGGCGGCGCAGTTGGGGGTCGGCGCCGCCCGGGCGGTCTGTGGGGATTACGCGGCCGGCAGGCCGTTGGCGGACCAGTCGAGCATGCCGCCGGTCATCGTGGACGCGGTGAAACCGGCGGCGGCGAGCTGGTCGGCGGCGGCGGCGCTGCGCCGGCCGCTGCGGCAGACGGCCACCACGGGGCGGGACTTGTCCAGTTCGGCAAGACGGGAACGCAGTTCGCCCAGGGGGATGTGCCGGGCGCCGGCGATCATACCCGCGGCGACCTCGTCGGCTTCGCGGACGTCGACGATCTGGGCGTCGCTGCCGTTGTTGATCTGGGCGTTCAGTTCGTTGGGGGTGATGTCCATGGTCTGGCCTTTCGAGGGTGCCGGGGGATTCGGGGTCAGGGGAAATTGGGGATGCGCGGGGTGTAAAAGCCCGTGCCGCGGCTCAGGTAAGGCGAAGAAAGAGTGTCTGGAGTTCCTCGAGCGTCGGCGGCGCCGCGGCGGCGGGGCCGGTGGCGTCCGTGCCGACGTCGGCGGCCATCGCGGCTGGCGGCGTCGTTCCGGTGTCGATGGCCGGGGCGAGGCAGTCGCGCATGGCGCTGGAGATGAGTTCGAAGCCGGCCTTGTCCAGGGCCCCGCGGACGGCCGCCAGCTGCGTGACGGCGGCCCGGCAGTCCGTGCCGGATTCGATCGCGTCGATCAGTGCGGTCAGCTGCCCGCGCGCCCGCTTGAGCCGGTTGACGGTCCGGTGCTGGGATGCTCCGGGTGACGGCGCGGCCACGGTGGCGGACATGCCTACCGTCCGGCCTGGTAGGTCACGGGGTGGCCGTTGCGGTACCACTCGGTGATGCCGCCCATGACGTTGACCGCGTCATACCCGGCCTCCGTAAGCGCCGCCGTCGCCCGCGAGCTCCGTCCACCGGACGCGCACATGATGTACACGGTCCGGCCGGCGGGGATGTCGCCCATGGACTGCTGGAAGCGGGAGAGCGGGACGTTCCTGGTGCCGGGCACGAAGGCCTCGGCGTACTCTTCGTTCTCGCGGACATCGATGATCGGGACGCCGGAACCCAAGGCAGCCAGGTCGTCCACGGAAATGCTCTTCATGTCCACAGTCCTTTCGTGGGGGGGGGGCGGAGGCCGCCGCGGTGGTCTCCATCTCCTTCCATGATTATACCCCCAGGGGTATAATTTAGACGCATGGCAACCATTGACATCACCGAACAGACCTTTGAGTCCACCATCTCCGGCAACGACATCGTGCTGGTCGACTTCTGGGCAGCCTGGTGTGGCCCCTGCCGCATGTTCGCCCCGACATTCGGCAAAGCCTCAGAAGCCCACCCCGACATCGTTTTCGCCAAGGTGGACACAGAGGCCGAGCCAGCCCTCTCCGCGGCGGCCCGGATCACCTCCATCCCCACCCTGATGGCGTTCCGCGAGGGCATCCTCGTCTTCTCCCAGCCCGGCGCGATGAACGCCAGCGGCCTTGAGCAGCTCATCACCGCCATCAAGGAACTCGACATGGACGACGTCCGCGCAAAGATGGCCGAGGCGCACGCCTCCTAGCGGGTTTCCTGGTTCTGCTCCTCGGCCTGCCGCTTCTCCTCGGCCTGGAGGATGCCGTCGCGGACCGCAGAGCGGACCACGCCGTGGAGGACGTAGAAGAAGATCGCCGCGAAGGTAACGGTCAGGACCAGGCCGTTCACTCGGGCGTCCCGTCGGGCCAGTAGGCCTGGGCGTCCACGGCCGCGTCGCGCAGGGCGGCCCCGTCCAGGGTGATGGAACTTTCTTCGATGCCCATCGCCGTCCACTGCGTCACGAGGCGCAGGTCTCCCGCCGGCGGCAATGGCCAGAGCCATAGTGTTCCGGTGCCGGAGAGGTCGTGGTCGCCGCCGTGGCCGCCTCCGCTCCTGAACGTGAACACCGGGCCCTCCGGTTCCTGCCCCATCGGCGGCCCCGCGTACTGGTCAACAGTCGAAATGCTGGCCCTGGTCCCGTCCGGGAGTTCGACGCCGAACAGGAAGATGTCCTTGCCCGAGACGGATGGACCCGGCGGCCCGAACCGGTTGAAAAAGCCGGCATTCATCACGGCCCATTCCTGGTCGTCCTCGTCGGTTCGGCGGATGGTCCAGGTCAGGTTGATCGTGCACCCGGTGGAATAGGCGCTGACCGACTCGACGGCGACGACGCGGCCTGCGGAGCGGTGGAGGAAACGGCCGACTGGGACGATGGCCGGCAGCTCGTAGCGCGGTGGCCCTGACCAGGGCGGCGGCACGAATTCGGGCATCCGCGGCCGTGGGGGCATGGCTGGAATGGGATAGTCCTGGAAGAAGGTCACGGGTGGTCCTTTGCGTCCGCTGGCTGTAACAGGCCGAGGGGCGCTGGGCGTGGTGGGCCCCGGATCCCCCAATCCGTCCTAGGCCGCCCAGTCTAGCCGCGGCGGTGGTAGCGGCTGCGGACCTGCCCTGCGGGAGTTGCAGCAAGTGAACCCAGCCGGAAGACTGCCGGGATGGGGCGGGAAGAAATTGCTGGCGATGAACTGCGCACCGGCATGCCGGTCAAATATCGGGCGGTGCTGGCCGTGATCGGGCTGCTGGCGGCCGCCGTCGTGACCCTGTCCACCGGTCAGGCGTGGGCGGGTGTGGCGATGCTGCTGGTCTTTGTCTCCGTGGGGAGAATGACCGCCCGCATCCGCTGCGACGGGACCGGAGTGCACCTCAAAGTCGCCGGGCTCTTCTCCACCACCGTTGCCTACGCTGACATTGTTGAGGTCACGGCCGGGCCGGAGACTGGGCTGCTCGAAGGGATGGGTCTGAGGGTCCTCCGTGGCGGCGGCACCGGCTATCTGGTGGGCGGCCCGACGCTGAGGATACGGGCCAACGGTGCCTGGGTCCTGGTTTCCTGCGCAGATCCGGACGCCGGTGTGGAACTGATCCGCGCGCGCGGCGGGCTGGCTCTTTAGCCCTGGGTGCCCTCTCCGCGCGCCACGGCTTCGAGGCGGTTGTAGTAGTTGCCCCACCAGGCCTGGTCTTCTGCGGGCAGGTTGCTGTAACCGTCCCGGTGTCCGGCGCTGCCGTCGGCCAACTCCCGCACGATATCGGCGTGCCCGGCGTGCCGGTGCGTCTCCGCCGTCACGTGCACCAGGATGCGGGCCAGGGTGACGGGATTGCTGGCTTCGCGCCACCACGGAACGAACCCGGCGGCCGTGAGCGGAAGCCGGGCGATGGTCTCGTCGGCATGGGCCCAGACGCGCCGATACAGTCCGATGATGTCCTCGCGGGTCTCACCGGGAGTGGCCCACATGTCAGCGTTCGGCTCGGCGTCGGGTGCGAGCCAGCTCAGTGTTTCCGGGAACGGCCGGTCGAACACCGAACCGAAGTACTCGGCCTCGACCCCCGCTAAATGCTTGATCAGCCCCAGCAGATTCGTGCCCGTGGGCGTGAGCGGCCGGCGGATGTCGTAGTCGGAAAGACCGTCAAGCTTCCAGACCAGTGCGTCACGGCCCTCCTGCAGGTAGCGGCACAGGTCCGCTTTCGCTCCATCGCTCATGACCGCGATCCTGTCCGCGATGCGGGGTGATTGCAAGTCAATGTCGGGCTTCAGCGCGTTTCCGGCTCCGGATCCAGCCGTGGTTCCTTCCTGAGGCGGTGTCCGAGGGCTACGGCTGCACCTATAAATGCCATTCCGGCGGTCGTCAGGAATCCCTCCCACCAGCGGTCCAACTGCTGGTCGAAGAAAATCCGCCCCGAGATGAACAGAACTCCTGCGGCGGCCACCAGCAAAATGCGTGACCTGACCCGCTTCCGCTGTGCCGGCCTCAGCGGGACGGGGGCATCCCGCTCCCTGTAGCCCTCCCGGTCGAAGAGAGTGAAGGGGATCGATGCGAACAGATTGGCGAACATCGTTTGCAGCATCATTTGGCGCGTGACTGCCCCGCCGCCGTCGTCGACGAAAGCCATGAGGTATACAAGGAGCCCGACGACCAGGGCGACCAGGAACCCGACGACGATGAGGCGCCTGCGGTCCCTGGTGAACACCAGGGCCTTGCCCTTGGAGCGGCCTCTGATCAGCCACGCCCCGCAGCAGGCCAGCGCGAACCCCCACGCGGACATCACCCACATCGAGAGTGAGTCGCCGCCGGACAGGCCGCCCACATAGCTGAGCCCCGAGATGACGCTCACCAGGCCAAGGCCCAGCGTCAGCGAACCGCAAAGAATGCGGAACGCGGCGGCTCGGCTCACACCGCGCCGGTGGCGGACTGACGGATGTATCCCTCCACCGCAGCCTGGGAGATGCGGTAGGAGCGGCCGAACCGGACGGCGGCCAGGGCGTGCGACTTGACCAGGCGGTACACGGTCATCCGGGACACGCGCATGATGTCGGCGACCTCGGCGATGGTCAGGTAGGCGGGGCGGTCGGCTGGAAGCATGGAACAGACTCCTTCTGGGACGCGGGAACGGAATATGCGGTACTCAGTCGGGCAGGCGGACATTGCGATGGTCGAAGAACACGAGCGTTCCTGCCGGCGTGCCGGGGACCCTGACACCCACATAGGGTGGCCGGATGACCGTCACCCGTCCCTCGCGGCGGCCGTTGAAGGGGTCATCCCCGATTACCACCTGGCCCACGCGGAAGCGGACCCGGGACGCGCCGAGCCGGCTAATCACGGCACGGAGACGGCGGTGTCCCTGGCCCGCGGCGGGGGCTGCCCCGCCGCGCGGTTCAGGGGGAGCGGACTGGAGGTGGCTGGCGGCGTGAACGCCCATCGGAGTGCTCCTTCCGGCGGATCGGAAACGTCTCCCCACGGTAGGCATCCGCACCCACCGTTCACACGAGTAACAGGTACCCCATCTTTCTCACGGACTACTTGCTTGCCGCCGACGGCGGAGCGCCCGCCGGGGGACGGCGGCGGCCGTGGTTCCGGTGGAGGTCTTATCTGGGATTACAGACACTGGAGAATCATGGGGTCCGCCGCTGGACTTCTGCCGATGCATTCTTAAGTACGGGATACCGGACATCCCCTGCCGAAGGACGGACATGACAACTGCACCGCACGCCCCCGCCACGCCCGCCGCCAGGGCTGCCTCCAAGGTTCCCGCCGCCGAAAACACCCTTCGGATCCTCAAACTGCTGGCCTCCAAGCGCGGGCCGATGGCGGCGTCGAACATCGCCACAGCGCTGGACCTGCCGCGCTCCAGCGTCTACCACCTCCTGGGAGTCATGGAGGCCAACGGCTTCGTGCTGCACCTGCACGAGGAACGCCGCTACGGACTGGGCATCAGCGCCTTCGAGCTCAGCTCTGCCTACTCCAGGCAGGAGCCACTCTCCCGTCTGGGCCGCCCCATGCTTGCCGCCCTGGTGGACAGGATCGGCGAAAGCGCCCACCTGGCCGTCCTGCACGGCCGCGACGTCCTCTACATCGTGGAGGAGCGCGCCAAAAACCGCCCCTCCCTGGTGACCGACGTCGGCGTCCGGCTTCCCAGCCACCTCACGGCCAGCGGCCGCGCCATCCTGGCCGCCCTGCCGAAGTCCCAGGTCCGGGCCCTCTACCCGAATGCCGCCGCGTTCAGCGTCCGGCACGAGAGTGAAACCGCTATCACCAAGTACTCGGCCCTCTCCTCGCACCTGGACCAAGTCCGGCAGCGCGGCTACGCCACCGAACACGGCGAGGTCACCCCCGGCTTCGGCTCAATCGCCGCCGCCGTCACGGACCACGCAGGCTGGCCGACGGCCGCCGTTGCCGTGACCTTCCTCGAGGACAAGCTGCCGGCCGAGCAATGGCCGGCACTGGCCGCGCGGGTCAAGAAGGCCGCCGACGATCTCTCGGTCCGGATCTACGGCCGCCCCAGCCCGACTCACTAGCGGGCCGTTGTGGGCCCTGAAAAAGGCTTTAGCTGCGAGTTGGTCAGGTCTGGTATTCCGGACAGCTCCCCCGTCAAAGCCCTGTGACCGGCGCCACCGGCAGGCTTTAGTAGATACAGAACCTCTCCCCGGAACCACCCCACACCACGAAGGAGCCCCTCATGGCACCCGCCGATTTCACCACCGGTGCCCGCCCGGTCAAGGCAGCCCGCGGCACCGAGCTCACCGCCAAAAGCTGGCAGACCGAGGCCCCGCTGCGCATGCTGATGAACAACCTGGACCCCGAGGTGGCCGAACGCCCGGACGATCTGGTGGTCTACGGCGGCACCGGCCGGGCCGTCCGGTCCTGGGCCGCCTTCGACGCCATCACCCGCACCCTGGAAACCCTCGAAAAGGATGAGACCCTGCTGGTCCAGTCCGGCAAGCCGGTGGGCGTCTTCCGCACCAACGAATGGGCCCCGCGCGTGCTGCTGGCCAACTCCAACCTGGTGGGGGACTGGGCCACCTGGCCTGAATTCCGCCGGCTCGAGGCCGAGGGGCTGATGATGTACGGCCAGATGACCGCCGGGTCCTGGATCTACATCGGTACCCAAGGCATCCTGCAGGGCACCTTCGAGACCTTCGCCGCGATTGCCCGCAAGCTCACCGGGGA
>NZ_JBFBKP010000115.1:0-8973 GCF_040702285.1 Arthrobacter sp. NPDC080086 | reverse complement strand
TCCGTATCGTCAACCAGGTCATCTACTGTGTCGAGAGCATGTATGCGATGGGCGGCATCAATGCCACCAACTCGCTCGATATCCAGAAGCTCCTGATTCCGGGCTCGCAGCTCAAGCAGGCGCTGCTACCTGCGCCGATGGTGAGCTTTGCCACGAATCTCTCGCATGGCTTGAGCACCGAGGCCTATTACCAGTTCATCTGGAACGGCAACCGCATGCCGCCGGTTGGCTCCTTCTGGTCGGCGTCCAACGCTGTGGGCCGTGGTGCTGAGCCTTTCACCGCGAACACGACCAACTTCAACGCGAACGGCCCGAGCGCAGGTACGGTCGCAGGCCAGAACGGTTTGAACAGCCACGACCCGGGCACCATTGCGGCGATCAACAACGGCCTGGTCAATGGCGACTTCGCAGGGCCCCCATCGTTCTCGATCGGGCTGCCGGTCTCCAACAAGCTGCCCTCGAAATACAAGCCGCAGTTCGGTGTGAAGTTCAACTATGTGCCGACCTCCATCGACGCGAACTTCGCGTTCTACTACGAGAACTACACCGACAAGTCGCCCGTGTTGACCTCGTTGGCGAACAATACGGCGCAGTGGTCGTATCAGCAGAATCGTCAGTTGTTTGGTATCAGCGCGAACTTCCCGGTGGGACCGTGGGCAGTCGGTACCGAGCTGTCGTATCGCCCGCGTGACGCGGTGGCGCTCTCGGGCTGCTACGGCGCAGGTGGACCGATGGACCTGAACGTGAACCCGGGCGGTGTCGACTGCCAGCAGTGGGTCGATCGCAAGAAGCTGCAGTTGGGCATCAATGGCATTCTGGCGCTCACGCGCAGCGAGTATCCGTTCCTCAAGATGATTGGTGCGGATTCGGCCACGCTGACAACCGAAGCGACGATGGTCTACTACCCCGGCCTGGGCGGAAGCGTGACCCGCACCGTCAACGGCGTGCAAGTCATGCAGGCGCCCCAGGCTGGCTACTTGACGTGGTTGAACTACAACTCGGACACGGGTTACCCCATCGGCATGCGGCAGGGTACAGCAGCCTCGGGCGGCGTGACGGTCGACTTCAACTGGACGTATGACGGCACGCTCATCCCCGGTTGGCAGGTGACGCCAGGCGTGACATTCAACGCGGGGCTCTACGGCTACACGCCCACCTTCAACGCGAACTACATGCAGGGCGCGAAGTCGGCCAACTTCTACGTGCTGTTCAACCAGAACCCGACAGTGTGGCAGGCGGGCATCAACTTCACGGCGTTCTGGGGCGGCCACAACACGGTGGGCAATCCGTACTCGGATCGGAACTTCATCGGCGCATTCATCACGCGCAACTTCTGACGTGTCCGTGCCGGGCGGTGGCGCACGCGGTGCGCCGCCAGAAATACTTGAAGGGGTAGTGTCGTGTTGAATCGTCTTGTTGCGGGGCTGGAAAAAGCCTTCTTCGGCCACCGCGCGATCGTGCTGGTGTTGATTGGCCTATTCACTGCAGGCATGGCCGTGTTTGCTGTGCAACTGCGCATGGATGCGGGCTTCGAGAAGCAGATGCCGATCGGCCATGAATACATCCAGACGTTCCAGAAGTACCGGAACGATCTGCTCGGGGCCAATCGCATCACGGTGGTGGTGCGGGCGAAGAAGGGTTCCATCTGGACGCCGGAAGGGCTCACACGGTTGTACAACGTGACTCAGGCGGTGATTTACCTGCCGAACGTTGACCGCATCGGCGTGCGCTCGCTGTGGACGCCCAACGCCTTCGTCAACGAGATCACTGAAGAAGGCTTCCGCGCCGAGCCGATCATCTCGGGCAACATCACACCGGATCAACTGACGCCAGAAGTCGTGGCGAGCATTCGTCGCGCGACTACGCTCGGCGGTTATGTCGGCACGCTCGTCTCACACAACGAAGACAGCGCGATGATCACCGCGGAATTGAACGAACGTGACAGTGCCGGCAAGGTGCTCGACTACGTGGCGTTCAACCACACGCTCGAAGACAAGATCCGTAAGCCGTTCGAAGACGCGGGATACGAGGTTCAGATCATCGGCTTTGCCAAGCAGATCGGTGACATTGCCGATGGCGCCAAGGGCGTGCTCGTCTTCTGCGCGATCGCGCTGCTGCTGACGGCCCTCTCGGTGTACTGGTACTGCCATTCGGTGCGCTTCACGGTGCTGTTGATCGTGTGCTCGTTGAGTTCACTCGTCTGGCAGTTCGGCACGTTGAAGCTGCTCGGATTTGGTCTCGACCCGCTCGCTGTTCTGGTGCCGTTCCTGGTGTTCGCCATCGGCGTTTCGCACGGCGTGCAGCAGGTCAACTTCATCGTGCGTGAGATTGCCCGCGGCAATAGCTCGTATGACGCGGCCCGTCACAGCTTCAGCGGCCTGCTGATCCCGGGCGTGCTGGCACTCGTCACCGCGTTCGTATCGTTCGTCACGCTGCTGCTGATCCCGATTCCCATGGTGCGCGAGTTGGCGATCACGGCATCGCTGGGTGTGGCCTACAAGATCGTGACCAACCTGATCCTGCTGCCGGTGGCTGCGTCGTGCTTCAACTTCACGCAGGCGTATGCGCAGAGCGCGCTCAAGCGTGCGGCTTGGCGTTCGGCGGTGCTGCGCCCGCTGTCCAAGGTGGCGCAGCCGAAGTACGCCGGCATTACGCTGTTGATCACGTTGATGGTGTTTGGGTTATCTGTCTGGCAGAGCCGTGACCGGGTGATCGGCACGCTGCAGCCGGGTGCGCCGGAGCTGCGCGAGGAAGCGCGCTTCAACCGGGATGCGACGTCCATCGCGGGCAACTACGACATGGGCCTCGATTGGCTGTCGGTGGCGATCGAGTCGAACGGCAAGGCGTGCGACAACCCGGCCGTCGGCCTGTACGAGGACGAGTTCACCGCGGCCATGCGCGCCGAGCCGGGCGTGGTGTCCGCCCAGTCGTACTCGGGGATGCTGCGGACCTACAACGCGGGCTACAACGAAGACTATCCAAAGATGAACGTCGTGCCGATCGACCCCGAGAACTACGGTGCGGTGTCGGTGGACGTGGCGCGGCTAAAGGGCTTCATGAAGGCCGACTGCAGCATGACCGCTGTGCACCTGTACCTGACCGACCACAAGGCGACGACGATCAACCGGATTCTGGAGGACATCAAGCAGTACCGCGTGTCGCATCCATTCCCCGGCGTCAATATCCGCCTGGCAGCAGGCAATGCTGGCGTGCTGGCCGCCACCAATGACGAGGTGGAGCACAGCGAGCTGCCGATGATGCTGTACGTGTACGCGGCCATCGTGATCCTGGTATTCCTGGCCTACCGCGACTGGCGCTCTATGCTGGCGTGCTGCGTGCCGCTGACGGTCGCTACTTTCATCGGCTACTGGTTCATGAAAGAACTGAAGATCGGCCTGACGGTTGCGACCTTGCCGGTGATGGTTTTGGCAGTGGGGATCGGCGTGGACTACGCGCTGTACATCTACAACCGCCTGCAGCGACACCTGGCCGAAGGCGACCCGATCGAGCGGGCCATGGAACGTGCGCTGGAGTTCGAGTGTGTGGCGACGATCTTTACCGCCATCACGCTAGCCATCGGTGTGGCGACATGGAGCTTCTCGGCGCTCAAGTTCCAGGCCGACATGGGCAAGCTGCTGGCCTTCATGTTCATCGTGAACCTTGTGATGGCGATGACCGCGCTGCCGGCGCTGGCCTCGGTGCTTGAACGCTGGTTCCCACGGCGCAAGCCGGCGCGTGCGCCGGGGCTGCTGAGCCACTGAACGGGAGACAGCCATGATGAAAACGATCCTTACCAGCATCGCGCTGTGCGCGGCGGCCGCAGTGTTTGCACAAACGCCCGCCGAAGGTACGGTTGCCAGCTGGAGCACCAAGCCCGCGCATACGTGGCAGGCACCGACCCACAGGATGCTGCTGGACGCCACGCGCGCCGGCAAACGCATCGTCGCCGTGGGCGAGCATGGCATCGTTCTGCTCTCCGACGACGAAGGCAAGACGTATCGGCAGGCGCGCACGGTGCCGGTGTCCGCCACGCTATCCGCTGTCTCCTTTGCCGATGAAAAACACGGCTGGGCAGTCGGGCAGTGGGGCGTGATTCTCGGGACGGGCGATGGCGGTGAGACGTGGCAAAAGCAGCGCATGGACACGGCCGTCGATCAGCCGCTCTTCTCCGTGCTCTTTACGAACGGCCAGGACGGCATTGCGGTTGGCCTGTGGTCGTTGATGCTGCAGACCCACGACGGTGGTAAGACATGGACCAAGACGACGCTGCCGAAACCGCCCGGAGGTGGCAAGGCCGACCGCAACCTGTACCACGTGTTTGCGGATGGCAAGGGCGCGTTCTACATCTCGGCCGAGCAGGGGACGGTGCTCAAGTCGATGGACGGCGGCGCCACCTGGGACTACCTCGCCACGGGCGGCAAGGGCTCGCTGTGGTCGGGTGTAGCCATGCCCGATGGGCGGATTGTGGTGGGTGGTCTGCTCGGCAGCCTGTTCCAGAGCAGCGATGGCGGAGCGACCTGGCAACCGTTGAAGGCCGAGACCAAGAGTTCGATCACCGGTCTTGTTGCGTCGGGTAATGGGCTCGTTGCGGTTGGGCTGGATGGGCTCGTGCTCAAGCAGCGTGAGGACGGGGCGCCGCTGGCGGTTGCACAGCGTGAAGACCGCGCGGCACTCACCGCCGCTGTGATCGACGCAGGTGGCAAGCCGATTCTGTTTTCGAAAGAGGGCGTGCTGGCTGGGCTCTGAGGCCAGTTAAAGCGGACACACGTCTCCCCGTGTCTCCCGACATCTTCGAGACGGTTCGTTATCCAACGAGGTAAGAAGGGGTTCACATGCAAGTGACAGAGCAGATGAAGCTGGAGCTGGCGCGCGATGGCGCCACCGTCGCCCGGGGCCTGTTTTCACCCGAGCGCCTCAAGCGGATGCGCGAGGCGTTCGATTACGGGATTGCCCACCCCAGCCCGCAGCACGGTTATGCCTTTGCAGGCACGCCGGATGAGCATTTCAACGACTACGGCAACTTCGATAACCGCGATGTGCACGTCGCGACGGTCAAGGCGTTGGGGCTGGATGAGTTTGTAGCGTCGCTCTGGGACACCGAGCATGTGTGGTTGATCGGCGAGGAACTCTTCATAAAAAAGGGCGGCAGGGCCGGCCGATCACCTTGGCACCAGGACACTTCGTACTATCCGTTCAGCGGGCCGCAGTTGCTCAACATCTGGACGTGCTTTGAGAAGATTCCCCGCAAGAACGCGCTGGAGGTCGTGCGAGGCTCTCACCTTGGGGCGCAGTACAACGGTACCTCCTACAACGACCCCAACGATCACACCAAGCCGCTGTGGGTCAACACCGATTGGCCGCTACTGCCCAACATTGAGGCCGACCGTGCGCAAGACCCAGCCTCGTGGGACGTTGTCTCCTGGGATCTGGAGCCGGGCGATGCGCTGTTGTTCCACTCGGGCTCGCTGCACGGCGGTGCGCCCGTGACCCCGGATTGCCCGGATCGCCATACGCTGGTTTACCGGTTTTACGGCGACAAGCTGTTTTACCGGCCCCTGCCAACCGGGGGGTGCAACTACGGCTACGACATCAGCAATCTCAACGATCCGTCGCTGACGCCGGGCGAGCCGTTCCGGGCGCCTTACTGCACGCAGGTGCGCTGAGGCTAGGAAAGTCATCGTCTCAGCGGCGCACGCCATCGCCACGCCCCCTTAAACCAGCGAACACAGTCATCCGATGCGATGGAAAACGTACGCTGGTGACGTCTCCTAGATCCTAGCTTTGGTCTCCTCTGGGGTCTTTCGATGCCGTGGCAGCACGGCATCTTCTTTTTTTTTGGGGGGGCTTTACAGAACGTCGTTGGGGGCGATCCGCCCTTGCGCGATGAGCGCGGTCATCACCATGACCAGTTCGAACGCGAGGTCCTCACTCACGGATTGATGCTGGGCGTCAAACCTCAGCACCGTGACACCGTCCAGCAGTGCGGTGATGAGCGTTGCGCGAGCGAGGCATTCCCGCGCGGTTGCCGTCGCGTCGACTTCCCGGATGAGGTTGGCCCAGACCACCCGGTAGGCGGCATAGCCGTTTCTCACAACTTCACGCGTGATATCCGAATGCTGGGCCAGCGCCCAAATCTCCGACCAGAGTTGCTGCACCGCAGGAACACAGGTTTCCTCGAAGTTCTCCGCGGCAATTTCGAGCATGCGCTCCAGTGTCGGTTTGCCGCTCGGTTTGCCGATCTCCGAGTAGCGGTCCAGATAGGCCTGCCCCACCGCCTCCATCGTCGAGCGGAGCAAGTCGTCATGGGTCGGAAAATAGTTCTGAAGCGCCGATGGCAGGGTGCCGAGTTCTCTTGCCACCCGTGCCAGGGTGAAATTTGCATAGCCTTCCGTCGCCAGCAGGTTGGCGGCGGTGGAGATGATCTCGTTGATCTTGAGCTCTCTGCGTTTGCCCTGCGCCGTCGGCCGGTAATGGAATGTGTCTTGAGTCGACTGACGCGCGCGCAATTCCAGTAGGGCCGGCTGTAGATATCCGTCAGATCCAAAAATGCTGACACGGGCATCGCTACCCTCGTGCAGTGTGCGTGGACGACGAAGAGGCAGCTCGCTGTGCAGCGTTGCTGCTGAAGCACTCACGACCATCTTGACCGCGCGCTTCGCAACACGAGCGAGCTCGACATAGTCCCGTCCCGGGTAATCGCCATGGGATGCAAATAGCGTCATGCCGTCCATCTGCGCGCCGATCACTGCGGCACGCACCAGACATTCTTCGTGACTCAACGTGGGGTGGAGTTCCGACAACAACTTCGCAAAGATGTCTCGAAAACGCGCCTGCATATCGTCCAGGAGTTCCGCGACAAAGGCTTCATGCGAAGCGAATGCCCAGATCTCCACCATGAATTTCGGCAGATCGGTTTCGTTGATGTTCTGGAAGATGCGATTGATCAGCGCGGAGCAACGTTGTGCCGCCCCCGTGCCCGGACGATTCGCAATCGCTGTGTAGTCCTCCATGACCTGGCTCATATAGGCCGGGAGCACCGTGCGCAGCAACTCTTCTGTCGTTCGAAAGTAATACTGCAGATTTCCATGGGTCATGCCCATGCGATCGGCTACACGGCGTATTGCGAATCCGGCATAGCCGTCTTCTTGAAAGACCTGGCGCGCGGTTTCGAGGATCTCGCGAATGCGCTGTTCCCGATTGCGCCGTGTTGATGGGCGCATGGCGGACTTGGCTCCCTCCGAATGTTCAGGGGTTCCTTGCTTGACCGCGCTGTTTTGCACGTTGACTCTCCCATGGCTTCTACAAAACTTCCGCAAATTATAGGCCTATCCGACGGAATGGGAGAAACGCCGCTTCTTCCTCTTATGCCCTTGTGCGCAAGCAATGACTGCTTCCTTGCGTACTGCGCTCGCCTGCGTCTTTACCGCGAGTCCGTAGCGGAGGACGTTCCCCGCCAACCTCGCGCTGCGAAACGCTTCCGGTGGTCCGCCTCGCCACACCGCAACTTGCAGCGTACGAAGTTGAGTCGGCTCGACAGCGTTTGCGTCCCGTTTGGTCGGTGTTTTCCCTAACGTGCTCGTCCTTGAGTGTAGGCCAGTGCACCGTTAATATTAGGCCGTAATAACGTAATTCTAGGGCCGAAGATACGTTAGAGCTTGATTGATATCAACTTCGGAAGGTGCGGTGGATTTCAGTCATGGGAGGGCTGCTTTGCACGCTGACTCCGAGAAGTGCTGCACGCCTTCCTAACTTGGTGGTGAAACAGAAGAAGGGCGGCGCCGCTTCTCTTTCGCCCGGACATGAGAGTCGGCTTTAACGGATGTGCCGTGCACCGTCGCGCATCCATTCACGCCGGCACCGGCCCGCTCTATGAGCTGTTACGCAACTACGTGGCGAGGCCTGTGCGCGCCAGGTTCAGGGTGTCGAAGAGGTGGCATTGGCCGTCCACATTTTGAGCAAGGATTGAGGGAGTCTGAAATGAGCGCGGTTGTCGAGTCAAAGCAGGAAAAGCCAGCTGAGCGTGCGGGAATGACCCGGCGCAATTTCGTGAAAGGCGCGGCAGCCGCGGCCGTTGTCGTGCCCGCCGTGGCGGCGATGCAAAGTGCGCGCACGGAACCGGTGGAAGACGGCAAAGAGCGGGCCGACCTGGAAAAGTATCGAGCGCTGGGCGGATGGGTTGAAAAGCCCGAAGACATGCAGCCCGCGCTCGCGGGCGATGTCAGCGCGGATGTGGTGATTGCAGGTGCCGGTTTCGCGGGCCTTTCCGCGGCAGTGGAGCTCGCCAAGCAGGGCGCGAAAGTGGTTGTCATTGAGCGTGAGTTTCCCGGCTTCGGTGCAAGTGGGCGCAACGCGGGCTATCTGGCCGGTGCCATGGGGCTTGAATACGACCTCATGTTCCGGAACATCAGCAAGGAGCAGGCGACGCAGATCGTCCGCTACTACGACGACGCCGTCGGCTTTGTCGAGGGCAAGCTCAAGGAACACGATATCGACTGCGAATACGTGCAGTCTGGCTGGGTCCGTGCGGGCGTGCATCCGTCGCAGGAAAAGAAAATCCGCGAGGAGATGCAGATCGGTGCCGAACACGGCCACAAGTCGGTGTTTCTGAATCAGGCGCAGATGCGTGAGCGCGGGATCCCACCCGCGTTTCTGTTCGGCGAATACACACCGACAGGCGGCACGCTCCATCCCGGCAAATACGTGATGGGGCTGCGGCGTGCCGCGCTGCGCGCTGGCGTGAAGCTTTACGAGAACACGCCGCTGCTGTCTTACACCGAAGGCCCGGTCATTCAGGTGAAGACCCCGGGCGGTAGCGTTAGCGCCCCGGTGCTGATGTTTGCCACCAATGCCTACACCCCGCAGCTCGGTTTGCTTGCAAACAAGGTGGTGCCATTGCGGATCTCGGCAATCGAGATCGTACATCGGCCTGTTCGGTACGGTGTGGGGGATCATGAACGCCTTCCGCGGCCTGTC
>NZ_JBFBKP010000114.1:0-9012 GCF_040702285.1 Arthrobacter sp. NPDC080086 | reverse complement strand
TCGGCGTCCCCAGCGGCCCCCGGCTGATCCGGAAGTTCCTATGCCAAGAACCTACCCTGCCGCCTCCGCCAGCGTCGATGGGGACCCCTGCCCATCGGCCTTGCGGGCGTAGCTGAGGGAGCGCCGGCTGGTGAGGGCGATGATCAGCAGGATGTCCAGGGACAGGCCCACCAGGTTGGTCTGGAAGGTCACGGCGGGTCCGCCGGTGAGCACGTCGACGGCCTGGGCGATGATGGCCAGGGCGCTCAGCAGCATGGTGGCCACGCGGGCGCGGTTGCCGCCGCGGAGCACGAACCAGCCCAGCGCGAGCTCGGCCAGGCCGAACACGGCGATCACCGCGACGACCACCGGCAGCTGTTCCCCGGCGCGGTCCGCCAGCGGCAGCGAGCCCGGGTCCGAGACAGCCATCAGGGCCGCGAGAGCCAGGGCGGCGAGGCCGCGGAGGGCGGCGAGCCCGACGCCGAAGAGGGTGGGCGCGGGCGGGCGGACGGCCGTCACGGCGGGCGGCGGCACCGCCCCGGCGTCGGCCGTGACCCCGGTGAGGTCGACGACGGGCAGGTGCCCGTCGGTGGAGATGGTGTCTCCCCCGCCGTTGCGCGAGTGGTAGCCGGAGGAGAAGTCGCGCAGGATCCGCACCCCGACGGCGGGGTCGGCGGCGCGCAGGCTGGCCAGGACGAAGTCCCGTTCCCTGTCGATGTCCTCCTCGATCTTGTGGGTGACCTGCAGCGTGAAGAGGGACAGGCCCACGGAGCGGTCGTAGGTGCCGGCGGCCACCCAGTCCACGGCGGCACCGCCGGGCAGCACCCAGCCGGGCGGGCAGCGCCAAAACCGGATGTGGTGCCGCTTCCCCGGGTTGCCGTCCACCTCCTGCTGGTACGCGAAGTCCTGCTGCCGGCCAAAGAGGAACAGCGGGCTGACCGGCGCCTCGTCATAGCTGCGGCGGGTGAGGGTGGCGGTGATGATGCGCCGGCTGCTGGCCAGGTCGACGGGGTCGGCCAGGGTCCAGCCGGCCCGGTGCATGGCGGTGTGGACCTGTGCCGGGGAGCCGAGCAGCGCCACGTTCACCGGATCCCCCAGCAGGCCGTCGCTGGTCCGGGCGCGGCCGATGAAGTAGTCGGGCAGGTAGATGCGGGTGAGAATCCGGTGCAGCCGGGGCAGCACCAGGTACGCGAGCGCGGCCCAGAAGACGACGGCGAACCAGGCCCGGCTCCAGTCCAGGCTCGCCTCAAACAGGATGCTTGCGAGCCAGAGGGCGGCCACACCGCTGAAGACGAAGAGGGCGTTGTCCAGTGCCGTGTCGCCGCCGGGGGCCACCCTCCGCGCGGCCACCGCCCGATTCCTTACCCGGGTCATGCCCACACCCTACCGCCGGAGACGCCACTGCGTCCCCGGCGGCAGGGCTGGACGCCTAGGCCCGGTTTTCCGGCGGCAGGGCCACCTGGAGCTTGCGGACCTTGCCGCGGCCCACGATGTAGCCGCGGCCGGGGATGAAGTCCCCGCTGACCCGGCCCAGGGAGGTGTTGCGCAGGCTGTCGCCCTCGATGTCCCCGGGGTTGAGCAGCAGGCCGCGGCGGCCGGACTTGAACGGCTGGGCCAGGGACCAGGCGGAGGACCAGGTGGAGGTCTCGGATTCGCCCACCACCCACTGCTCGGCCTTGATCGAGGCGGTCACCAGGCGGCCCAGGCCGGATTCGGCCAGGGTGTCGGTGAACTCGGTGAGGCCCTCGATGAAGATCGCCAGCTTGCCGGGGGTGCCGGTGCTGTAGTCGACCAGTTCGTCGATCACCTCGTCGACATCGTCGGCGCCCACCACGGACCGGTCCCAGAGCTTCAGGGACGCGGCCGCGGAACGCCGGGAGCCCAGGTAGATCAGCTCCACGCCCGGGTTGGAGCGGCGCAGGGCGTGCGCCAGGGTCACCAGGGCCACGGTGCGGCCGGAACCGGGAGGGCCGGCCAGCAGCAGCGGGCCCTCGGCCAGGATCTCGGCGGGCTGCAGGGTCTCGTCGTCGACGCCGATCACGGGCAGGTCCGGGCTGCCGGCGGGCAGCAGGTCCAGGTCCACCGAGTCGGGCAGGCGCTCGATCTGCGGGGCGCGTTCGACGCCCTGGCGCAGCATGGCCTCCCGGAGCTTGTGCACCTCGCGGGCCTGGACGGCCAGGTTGGAGTTGCCGCCCAGGACGGCCAGTTGCACCTCGAGGCCGCCGAGGAGGCCGCGGCCGGGCGGGCTGCCGGCGCCCAGGACGTCGCGCGGGACGTCCATGGACAGGTAGTCCTCCTCGGAGGACAGCCGCAGCACCAGCCGGCGCTGGATGGAGGCCAGCAGGGAGGCCGGGACGGCGTTGGGCCGGTCACCGGTGACCACCAGGTGGATGCCCAGCGGCCGGCCGTCGGTGGCCAGCTGCAGGAAGATGTCCCAGAGGCCGGAGAGCTTGCTGTATTCGAAGGTCTCCCGGAAGGCGGAGATGCCGTCCACCAGGATGAAGATGCGCTTCTCGTCCGCCATCCCGGAGAGCCTGCGGTACTCGACGATCGTGCTGGCGCGGACCTCGGCGAAGCGGGCGGAGCGGTCGTCGGCCAGGTCGCGGAGCCAGCGCAGCAGGCGGCCGACGCGTTCGACGTCGTCGCCGTCGATCACCTCGCCCACGTGCGGCAGCTCGTCGAGCATCCGCAGTCCGGCGGAGCCGCAGTCGATGCCGTACACGTTTACCGGGCCGCCGCGCGGGGTGACGGCCGCGGCGATCGCGATGCCACGCAGCGCTGCGGACTTGCCGGAGCCGCCGGTGCCGTAGATGGCCATGTTCCCGTCCCGGTCCGGTTCGTAGAACACGGTGGGCTGGTCCTGGTGCGCGGGGTCGTCCGCCACGCCCAGGAGCAGCCGCTCGTCCGTCCGCGGGTTCGGCAGCAGCGAGAAGTCGTAGGTGGTGGCCAGCTCGTCCAGCCACGGCTTGCGGGGAGGCTCGATGGCGAGCACGTCCGCGGCGCGCAGGATGTTCTGCGTCATCCGGGCGATGTCGTTCGGGCCGGCCGGCTGCTCGGCCGCCGGGTCCGCCTCGGCCGGGGCGGCCCAGGCCGGGCCGGAGCCGAACGCCATCTCCACGACGTCGATCCGGGGCCGCTGCGGCTTCTCCGTGGTCCAGCCTCCGGCGTAGCCGGTCTGGAAGCCCTGGATCCGGCCGGGACCGGTCTTGACCGCGCCGCGGCCCGGGATGGACGGGTCGAAGTAGGCGGCGGTGGGGACGCCGAGGATGTCGACGGCGTCGTCCTCGTCCGCCATCCGCAGGGCCACGCGCAGGTTGGTGTTGGCGCGCAGGCTCTCCTTGATCACGCCGGCGGGGCGCTGGGTGGCGAGGATCAGGTGCAGGCCCAGGGAACGGCCGCGGGCGGCGACGTCCACCACGCCGTCGACGAACTCGGGCACCTCGGTGGCGAGGGCGGCGAATTCGTCCACGATGATGATCAGGTACGGCGGCGCCTCCGGGTCGGCCCGGCGCTGGAGTTCCAGCAGGTCCTTGGCCTTCTTGCGGTTCAGCAGCTTCTCGCGGTGGTGCAGCTCGGCCCGGAGCGAGGTCAGGGCCCGGCGGACCAGGTGCGGGGACAGGTCGGTGACCAGGCCCACGGTGTGCGGCAGCTGCAGGCAGTCGGCGAACGCGGCGCCGCCCTTGTAGTCCACGAACAGGAAGCTGACCCGGTCCGGGCTATACGCGGCGGCCATGCCCATCACCCAGGACTGCAGGAACTCGGACTTGCCGGCGCCCGTGGTGCCGCCCACCAGCGCGTGCGGGCCCTCGTTCTTCAGGTCCAAGTAGAGCGGTTCGATGCCCTTGGAGCCCACCAGGGCGCGGAGCGAGCCGTTGTCCTTGCGGTTGGGCGAGGCGGAGGCGTGCACGGAGTTGTTCTCGCTCCAGCGGTCAGCGACGGCCTGCGGGTTGTCCAGGAAGTCATTGCCGATCAGGGTGGCGTAGGAGACGGCGCGGGGCAGGTCGGAGTCGTCCTCGAGCGGCTTGCCGACGTCGACGACGGGGGCCAGCATGCGGGCCAGCTGCGCGGCGAGGCCGGCGTCGAGGCTCTCGCAGGAGACCGGGAAGGTGTGCCGGCCCAGGCGGACCTGGCCGGTGGTGGTGCCGTGTTCGCCGTCGACGGCCATGAAGTCCCGGCAGGCGGCGGGGAGCTGTTCCACCGAGGCGGCCACCCAGATCACGTGGACGCCGGCGTCGGGACCGCGCTCAAGGACGCGGGTGAGCCGGCCGCGGTCCACCGGGGCGTCGTCCTCGACCACCAGCAGCACGGTGGGCAGCTGCGGGGCGGGGACCTCCGCGGCGGTTTCGCCGGGCCGGTCGGTGAAACCGGGGCGCAGCGCCGGGGCGGGTTCGCGGGAGGCGGCCTCGCGCTGGTCGATCAGGTCCTCGAGGCGGGACAGCAGGGCGGTGCCGCCGGCCGGACCGGCGGCCAGGTGGTCCCCGGCGAGCGGGCTGTGGCCGGAGCCGGCGTGCGGGAGCCACTGCAGCCAGTCCCAGCGGTCCCGGGACTGGGCGGAGGTGATCGCGGTGAGGACCACCTCAGCCGGCGAGTGCAGGCCCACCAGCTGCAGAACCATGCCGCGGGCGACGTCGTCCACCAGGCCACGGGCGCCGGCCAGGCCGAAGGAACCGGCGGTGCGCAGCTGCGAGACGATCGGCACGCCCTCAACCTCGGCGAACCGGTGCAGGCAGTCCTGGATCTCGGCCATGAATTCGGGGTCGGTCTCGTTGTTCTGCGGTTCCTCGAACTGGATCCGGGACGGGGCGGTGCCCAGGCCGAAGCGCAGGCCCAGGAAGCCGGTGTGTTCGGGGCGGTGGGTCCACAGCAGCGGGCCCAGCTTGTAGATCGAGTCCACGGTGTCGCTGACGGAGGGGGCCTCCTGCAGCCGGACGGCCCGTTCCACCTTTTGCAGCCCGGTGATGTCGGCCTGGAACGCGGCCATGGCGGCGCGGAAGGACTTGAGCTGTTCCTTGCGTTCGCGCCGGGACTGCATCCTCTGGTCCATGTAGTGACCCACGACGAACAGCGGCATCATCAGCATGAAGATCACGGACATCATGTTCTGCGTGACCGCGAAGACCACGGCGCCCATCATCAGCGGGGCGATCAGCATAATGTACGGGAAGGGCTGGCGTTCCTGGCGGGTGGGCCCGGACGGCACGGTGCGCTTGCGCGGTTCGAACCGGGGCACCACGCGGGGCGAGCGGTTGAAGTCGATCAGCGGGGAGCTCGGGGCGGCGCCCTGGCTGCCGCCGAGCGAGACCACCGAAACCGTGGTGTCGCCCAGGGTCACGGTGTCCGAGGAGGTCAGGGTGGCACGGGTGACCGGCAGCCCGTCCATCAGCAGCCCGTTGGCGGAGTTGGTGTCCACGATCTCGATGCTCTCGCCCACCGTGATCCGGGCGTGCCGCTTGGAGGTCAGCGGGTCGGTCAGCCGGATATCGACGTCGCGGTCCCGGCCCACGTAGCTGGTGCCCGAGGGCAGCGGGAATTCGCGGCCGACGTCGGGCCCGGAGAGGATCCGCAGGGTCGCCGCGGCGGGGCCCCGGTTCGCCCCGGGGACGGCGAACTGCTCGCTGACCTGGGTGAGGGAGATGATCGAGCCGGGCCGGAGGCCGGATTCGAGCAGGCCGTCTTCCCGGTTCAGGACGGTGCCGGTGGAGCCGCCGGCGGCGAAGGCCTCCTCGATCCGGAGCGAGAGGTTCGCCGGCGCGGGGGTGCCGCGCCGGGCCGGGTCGGCGGCCCAGAGTTCGGTGGCGATGTCCGCCACGGTGGCGAGGCCGTCGACGGTGACGGCCAGGTCCTTGGCCTCGGCGGGGTCGCGCCGCAGGGTCAGCCGGATCCTCATGCGTCCCCGCTCCCGCGCTGGGTCTCCAGCAGCCCCAGGTCCGCGGGGGTGACCAGGTGCGAGGTGACGGCGTGCTCGACGAGCCGGGCCCGGCGGTTGGTGGCGAGCTTCCCGCCGCCGCCGCGCAGTCCGGCGACTCCCACCCGGTCAAGTTTGTCGCACACGTTGTCCAGCTTTCTGTTGAATCGGGTCAGGGTCCAGCCCAGGGTCTTGGCCGCCTCCGCGGAGGAGGGGATGGCGCTGAAGCCGGTGCCCTCGCGGCGGAGCATGGGCTCGGCGAGGGCGACGATCAGGGCCTTTTGCGAGTCGGTGAAGACCACGGGGCCGATGGTGGTGTCGCCCCCGCTGTCCTCGCCGCGGGATTCCTGCCGGAAGGACGGGGTGCGCAGGTGCACGGCGAACTCGTACGTGGTGGGGCCGGCGGTGAAGATGACGTTGGTGTGGCTGAAGACCAGCGGGATCCGGGCACCGGGGGCCAGCCAGGCCTGCATGCCCCCGGAGGCATCGGCGATGGTGGCGCAGAGCATGCTGCCGACGTTGCTGAGCCACCAGATGCCGTCGTAGCGGGCGATCTGCAGGAACTGCCGGTGCAGGTACGGGTTGTCATCGACCTCCAGGTCGCCCTCGCGGCCGATGCTGAAGATGTCCTCGTCGGATGGTTCGTGCCATTCGCCGCAGAAATCGATCGCTAGGTCCCCCATGATGCTTCTCCTTCTCGGGTGGTAGTCACGGTTTCTTGGCGCAGCCGATGGAGGGCTGTTCCATCGGTGAGGAGGCACCGTCGGCGCGGACCATCATCACCTGGATGCAGGTTTCCCCCGAGGGATTCGGTTCGACCTGCACCTTGGGTTCGGCGGCCGCCTGGAACTCCCCCGTACCCTGGAGGGAGTAGGTCCGCCATTTGTACTTGTCCCCCGGCTTGGGCTGCGGGTTCTTCCAGGTGAAGGTGACCTTCCCGGCCGCGTCCACGGCTCCGGTGAGGTTCTCCACGTCCGGGACCGTGCCGTTGTCCAGGGCGTCGGCGGGCGGCCGGCTGACCTGTTCGGCGGGTTTGGCGGCGGGCGCCGGGCGGGTGGTTCCGGCCACGACGCCGACGACGCCGGCCACCACCAGGACGGCGCCGGCGACGACGGCGAGCACCAGGTTGCGCCGGCGGTGGTCGGGGGCGGCGGCGCTGTCTCCGACGGCGTCGGCTGCCGCCGCGTCAGTGTCCCCCGAGGCCTGCCGGCTGGAACGGCTGACGGTGGCCGCGACGTCGTCGTCCTCCGCGGGGGCGGCCGGCGTGAAGGAGGGCACCGTACCCGGCTTCCGGACCGTGTCGGCCCCCTGCGGCGCGGCGGGCGCTCCGGCGGGGCGGCGGACGGTGTCGCTGCCGGACCCACCCTGCGGGGCCTGCTGTGGCGCCGTCGTGGGAGCCGTTGTGGCGGTGTTCGGTGCCGTTACCCCGCCGAACCGGGTGGGGAACGTGGGGCCGTGCCCGGTGGCGTCCGGGTCGATCGCCGCGATGCTGCGGACCCGGGTCTCCTCGAAGCTGTCGTCCGGGTGCGGTTCGTCGGCGCGGGGTTCCTCGAGGACCTCGAAGGGGGTCACCGAGAGATTCAGTTCGGCCTGGATGCGCTGCAGCGCCAGGGCGAAGGCATGCGCCGAGGAGTACCGCGACGCCGGGGCCTTGGCCATCGCGGTTGCCAGGGCCAGTTCCAGGGACTCGGGCACGTCGGCGCGGCCCAGCTTGGGCACGGGCATGCTGGTGATCCGGGAAATCAGCTCGCGCTGGGAGTTATCCGCGCCCGGCAGGACGAACGGGGACCGGCCGGCCAGCAGGGTGTAGAGGGTGGCGCCGAGCGCCCAGACGTCCACCAGGACACCGTCGACCTGGCGGTCGCTGAACTGTTCCGGCGGGGACCACGGGATGGACATGCCGGCGTCCTCGTCCTGGTCCCCGGCGAGTGTGCCGGAGATGCCGAAGTCCGTCAGCGCGGGCCGGTTGTAGTCGGTGACCAGGATGTTCGCGGGCTTGATGTCCCGGTGGGCGATCCCGGCCCGGTGCGCGGTTTCGACGGCGGAGGCCACCTGGATGCCGACGGCCAGGACCTCGTCCACGCTGAAGCGCTGGCGGCGGTAGCGGACGTCCAGGCTGGGCCGGGAGCAGTACTCCATGGCCAGGTAGGAGTGGCCGGCGTCGGTGATCTCGGCCTCGAAGATCGTCACGATGTAGGGATGCGAGGAGAGCTGGGCCATCAGGTTGGCCTCGGACTCGAACCGGCGGCGGGCGCCCTCGGTCTTCAAATCCGAGAGCAGTACCTTGACCGCCACCTTGCGGCGCGGACGGTCCTGTTCGTAGAGGTAGACGTCGGAGAAGCCGCCGGATCCCAGCAGGCTGACGTAGCTGAAGCCGGGGATTGTGGGCGGCGGCGCGGCGGGGCGTTTGGCGTTCACAGCAGCTCCTCGAAGCGCAGCTGGATGCCGTCACCGAGTTCGGCGATGTCGCCGTCGAACACGATCGCCATCTCGCCCTGGGCGAGCCGGCGCGGGGCCTGGCCCTCACGCAGGAGCACGGTGCCATTGGTGGCCTTGAGGTCGCAGAGCATCACGTGCCAGCCCTCCAACCGGACCTCCACGTGCGAGCGGGAAATATCGCCGCCGGGGCTGGCCACCTGGATCAGGCGGGGCATGACCGCGCCCTGGACCCGGGAGACCGAGGGCTGGCGGCCGATGATCAGGGACTGGTCCAAGTCGATCAGTTCGCCGGTGGAGAGCCGGACCCGGCCGAGGCGCGGCCGCCGGACCTGCACGCCGTCGCCGGGCAGGGCCTGGCCGCAGTAGGCGCAGGCGGCGCTGGTGGGCGGGTTGGCGTGGCCCTGGGGGCAGACCCGGGCCAGGACCATGGGGCCCGTGCCGGGAGCCGGCTCCGGGGGCGACTGCAGCGGGGCCGCTCCCCTGCCGGGCAGCGCGCTCTTCATGATGGTCTGGCCGTCGTGGTCGGTATCGCCGGCGGCGGGCTGAGCCAGCGACGCCGACGCGGGGCTTTCCGGGGCCGTGTCCGGCCGGGCGAAGGCGTGAATCAACGACGGCGGACCCTGCTGGGCCCGCGGCGTGGGTGCAGGAGCAGGAGCCGGCGCGGGGGCGGCGGCCGCGCGGTCGCCGCC
>NZ_JBFBKP010000113.1:0-9058 GCF_040702285.1 Arthrobacter sp. NPDC080086 | reverse complement strand
GTTAGGCCCCCGCGCGGACGAAGGTCACGCCGCCGGTGGCGGTCAGCCAGGACAGCGGGTGGACGATCGTCTGGTTGGAGCCGTTCATACCGCCGCTGATCGCCTGGCCGTTGCCGGCGTAGATGGCGACGTGGCCGGACTGGACGATCATGTCGCCCGGCTGCGGGTCGGAGACGACCTTGCCGTAGTTGAGGAACTGCTGCGGGCCGAGGTCGCCCACCGGGATGCCTGCGGCGCCGAGCGCCTTCTCCACCATGGCGGTGCAGTCCTGCGTGATGCCGATCTGGCTGTACGCTGCAGAAAGCATGGCGGCGTTGACGCCACCGGCGGGGGCGGCGGCCGGAGCCGGCGCCGGTGCGGCGGCCTGGACGGTCACCTTCGCCACCGGGGCGGCCGGGACCTGGGCCACGGGGGCCTTGACGGCGGCGGGCGCGGCGGCAGGTGCCGGAGCCGGGGCCTCGACAACGGGCGCCGGGGTGGTGGCCACGGCCGGGCGGTCGAAGCTGATCTGCACGGCGGAGTCGGCGGTCACCGGGGCGGTAACCTTGCCGGCGACGTCGGCGTGCGAGACGGGTGCGGATTCCCGTTCGGCGGGGACGTTGCCGGCGGCGTTGGCCGCCATGCCGCTGGTCAGGACCAGGCCGGAGGCTGCGAGGACGACGGCGGCCTGCCGGCCCACGGTGCCGGTCGCCGCGGCGAAGGCGGCACCCCGACCGGTAGTTGCGGTGGTGCCGGGGCGCGCGTCAGTAGAGCGTGAAGTCATGATGTACCTCTCCCAAAGCCTGCGAGGTGAGCTGTCGGATTCGGATGGGAGACACCCGGCCGCGGGTCCGTCTGGGCGGACACTGCGCGGCTTCACCCCAAGACCCGCCCGTGGGCAGGTCGCGATTGGTTTCCCCGTCTCTGCCAGCTGGTTGCGAGGATGCCCTGGACCGCGGCAGAGTTAGGCAATCGGTCCGGGGGTGCCCGTCTCGGAAACCAACGGGCACCTCTCCACGGTAACGGCCATCCTCCCGAATGTCACATTAAGGTAACGGCAGAGGCGTCCCGGCGGGGCTACGATGATCCCACCATGTCCCGAGCGGAGGATCCGATGAATCCCCATTGTGTCGCGATCTGCCAGCTGAGCGATCAGCCGCAGGAAGACTTCGACGTGAATACCGAGCTGCTGGTTCTCGAGGGGAAGGAGATCCACGTCGCCACCTGGGATGCCGAGCCGCGCGACGGCGGCTTCGACCTGCACGTGCTGAACGACAGGGTGGACGCGCTGGGCTTCATGGTGGTGACGGACTGGGAGTTCCTGGACGGCAAGGCCTACGCCGTCGTCGAGCGCCGGCCCGCCTGAGTCCCGCCGCCCCGCGCACCGAGTATCCCTAGAGTTCGCCGCCCGCTTCCCGTTCGACGCGCTCGATGGCGGCCCTCACCATCTCCTCCGCCGACGGACCGCCGTCGCGGCCGCCGTCCGCCATGCCGTTGGCCAGGGCCTGGGCCGCCCGGCGCCGGAACCGCGCCCAGTCCCCCGCGCCCTTCCGGAGTTCGCGCAGCGGCGCCAGCAGGGCCGCGCGGCGAAGCCAGGGGTCGGGATCGCCCAGCCACCGGTCCAGGACGGCCTCGGCGCGGGCCCGGGCCTGCCCGCCCAGCCCGGCGATAAGCGGCCCCACCACGTCCACCGCCAGCGGGTCCGCGAGGTCGGGCAGGTGCGCGCCGCGGAGGAAGCCTTCGATCCGGGTCAGGTCCGAGTTGTCCAGGTGCCGCAGGGCAGATTGGAGGAGCACGACGGCGGCCAGGCGGCGCTCGAACACGGGCACGGCCCACAGTTCCGAACTGAGCGCGGTGAGACCGTCCCGGTCCAGTTGCCGGTGCCGGCGGAGCGCGTCGCGGACGGTGCCCCGGACGGCGCCAACGGAGGCGCCGTAGACCGAGAGCCCGGGCCCGAAGCGGTCCTGCCCGGCCTCGGCGCGTTGCCAGGAACTCTCACGCTGCAGTGTCGCGTCTATGAAGTCACCGGCCTCGCTCACCGTCCCATTCTTCCGCACCGGCCGTGGGCCCCGTGTCCGGCTAGTGGTCCGGGCTGCGGTACTCCATCAGGACGGTGTCCCGCCACTGCCCGGCGAGCGGCCCATAGGACATCAGGCCAATCCGGCGCCGGGTTCCCACCACGGTGAAGCCCAGGCGTTCGTGCAGGGCCAGGGAGGCGGTGTTCTCCGGGAAGATGGTCGACTGGATGGTCCAGATGCCGGCCTCCCGGCAGCGGCCGATGAGCTCCGCGAGGAGTCGGGCACCGTGGCCGCGGCCCCGCGCGGCGGCGGCGAGGTAGAGGGAGTGTTCCACCACGCCGCGGTAGACGGGGCGGGTGGACACCGGCGAGACGGCTGCCCAGCCGAGGACGGCGAAGTCGTCCTCCAGCACCAGGCGGACGTCCGGGCGGCGTCCTTTATCGAAGCTCTCCCAGGACGGCGGCTCCGCCTCAAAGGTCGCGTGGCCGGTGGCGATGCCTTCGGCCCAGACCGCCCGGACGGCGGCCCAGTCCGCGGCGGTGAGATCCCTGATGCGGAGGCCCGCCCCGGCGCTCATCCGGCGTCCGCTTCGCCGCCGCGCCCGTGCAGCAATCCCGTGGGAAAACCGAGGAGGACGGGCTCCGGTGCAGTGCAGCAGCCGCCGCCTGCCCCGGCTGGCGCCGACGTCCCGGCCGTGGCGGGCGCATCGGCTAAGGCGGGCGCATCGCAGCTGCTGCCGATGTCCGTTGAGCAAACCCCGGTCTCCGGCAGCTCCAAGTGCACGGTGTCCGCCGCCTCCCGGTCGCCGGCCAGCGCCGCGGCCACGGAACGGACCTGTTCGTAGCCGGTGGCGAGCAGGAAGGTCGGGGCGCGGCCATAGGACTTCATGCCCACGATGTAGAAGTCTTCCTCCGGGTGCGCCAGCATCCGCGCCCCGTGCGGTTCCACGGTGCCGCAGGAGTGGAACTCCGGGTCGATCAGCGGCGCGAGCTGCCGCGGCGCCTCCACGCCCGGGTCAAGGTCCAACCGGAGCTCCCGCAGCACGTCCAGGTCCGGGCGGAAGCCGGTCGCGGGGACCACGACGTCGGCGCTGAGCGTGCGCCCGTCGGTGGCCGTGAGTGTGACCTGGGTGCCGTTCAGGGAGACGGCGGCGATGCCGAACCGCGTGTGCAGCTGCACGGTCCCGTCCTGGACGAGGCCGCGGAGCCGGCTGCCGAGCAGGCCTCTGGCGGCGAGGCCGTCGGCGTCTCCGCCGCCGTAGACCTTGGCGGCGGAGGCGCCGCGGATTGCCCAGAGGATCCGGGTGCCGGGCTCCTGGGCCGCCAGGTCGGCGAGGTGGATCAGGGTGTTGGCGGCGGAGTGTCCGGAACCGACCACGACGGCGGTGCGGCCGGCGAAGGTTTCACGGTCGCGGCCCCGCACGTCCGGCAGCGGCGGAGAGATCCGGGCAGTGGCGGCCGGCTCGCCGCGGGCTGGCAGGCCGGAGGTGCCGAGCGGGTTGCGGGTGGACCAGGTGCCGGAGGCGTCGATGACGGCGGCGGCCCGCACCTCGCGGGTGCCGCCCCCGGACTCCTCGATCCGGAGCAGGAACGGCGTACCGGCGCGGTTCCGGCTGTGCGTCTTGTCCAGTCCCTCACGGGTGACGGCGGTGACCCGGGCACCGGCGTGCAGGCGCCCGGCGATGGCGGGCAGCGCGGCCAGCGGCTCCAGGTACCGGTCGATGAGATCCCCGCCGGTGGGCAGACCCGACGGCTTCGGCGCTTCCCAACCGGCGGCGTCGAGCAACCGCACGGCCGCCGGGTCGGTGTTGTACTGCCACGGCGAGAACAGCCGAATGTGGCGCCACTGCCGGATGGCATCGGCCGGGGCCGCCCCGGCCTCGAAAATCACGGGTTCGAGGCCCCTCTCGAGCAGGTGCGCCGCGGCGGCGAGTCCTACCGGACCGGCGCCGATGATGGCGACGGGAAGGGATCCGGTGACGGCCATGGTCAGTCCTCCTTCAGGGATGCGATGAGTTCCTCGATGCGGGCCTTGATCTCGTCGCGGATAGGCCGGACCGACTCCACGCCCTTGCCGGCCGGGTCGGCGAGTTCCCAGTCCTCGTAGCGCTTGCCGGGGAAGATCGGGCAGGTGTCGCCGCAGCCCATGGTGATGACGACGTCGGATTCCTTGACGGCCTCGGTGGTGAGGACCTTGGGGATCTCGGCCGACATGTCGATGCCGAGTTCGGCCATGGCCTCGACGGCGGAGGGGTTGACCTTGTCCGCGGGCGCTGATCCGGCGGAACGGACCTCGATCTCGCCCTTGCCCAGGGTGGTGAGGAAGGCGGCGGCCATCTGGGAGCGTCCGGCGTTGTGGACGCAGACGAACAGGACGGAGGGCTTCTTGGCCGTTTCGGTGCTCATGCGATTCTCCTGAGTGTGCGGGGTTAGGCGGGAAGGGTGCGGGGGGTGAAGTAACGCCGGCGGGCCCAGAGGGCGGCGTAGACAAGTGCCACCAGGACGGGAACTTCGATCAGGGGCCCGACGACGCCGGCGAGCGCTTGCCCGGAGGTGACGCCGAAGGTCCCGATTGCCACGGCGATGGCGAGTTCGAAGTTGTTGCCGGCGGCCGTGAACGCGAGCGTGGTGGTCTTGCCGTATCCCAGACCGAGGCCCTTGCCGATGGCCATCCCGGCGCCGAAGACCACCAGGAAATAGACCATCAGCGGCAGGGCAATCCGGAGAACGTCCAGCGGCCGGGAGGTAATGGTGCCGCCCTGAAGGGCGAACAGCAGGGTGATGGTGAAGAGCAGGCCGTACAACGCCCAGGGGCCCAGCTTCGGCAGGAACGCCCCCTCGTACCAGTCGCGGCCCTTGGCTTTTTCGCCGATGGTGCGGGTGAGGAATCCGGCCAGCAGCGGGATTCCGAGGAACACCAGCACCGAGCTGGTGATGGCCCAGAAGGAGAAGCCGGCGCTGGTGGTCGGCAGCCCCAGCCAGGACGGCAGGAGCTGGAGGTAGAACCAGCCCAGGGTGCCGAAGGCGATGACCTGGAAAACGGAGTTGATGGCCACCAGCACGGCCGCCGCCTCCCGGTCGCCGCAGGCGAGGTCGTTCCAGATCATCACCATGGCGATGCAGCGGGCCAGACCCACAATGATCAGCCCGGTGCGGTATTCGGGAAGGTCCGGAATGAAGATCCAGGCCAGGGCGAACATGAACGCCGGCGCCACGATCCAGTTGAGCGCCAGGGACGTGACCATGAGCTTCCGGTCGCCGATGACGCGGTGCGCCTGGTCGTAGCGGACCTTCGCCAGCACCGGGTACATCATCACCAGCAGGCCGACGGCGATCGGCAGCGAGACTTCGCCGATCTTCACGGCGTCGAGCGCGGCGTTCAGGCCAGGGATGACGCTTCCCAGCAGCAGGCCCAAAACCATCGCGACGATGATCCAGACCGGCAGGAACCTGTCCAGGGTGGAAAGCCTGCCGACGACGGCGGCCTCACCTTCACGGGTGGGCGTCGGGTCAGTCTGGGTGCTCACGGGGCTCCTGGCGGGTAAAGGGATTCGCGATAGAGATCGAAACTTGTCGATATGAAGTATCGGCGGCTATATCGACGAATGTCAATCTATGGGCATAATGAGGGCATGACGTCGCTGGACATTCTTGATCAGGCCTCCGCCGGGAGCTGCTGCACACCCTCCGCCACCCCGGCCCTGGCGCCGGAGGAGGCCCGGCGCAGGGCGTCGGTCTTCAAGGCGCTCGCCGATCCGAACCGGCTGCGGCTGCTCTCGATCGTCAAGGGCTCCGGCGGGGGCGAGGCCTGCGTCTGCGACCTGACCGAACCGCTCGGCCTGAGCCAGCCCACCGTTTCCCACCACCTGAAAATCCTTGTCGACGCAGGCCTCCTGCACCGTGAGAAGCGGGGCACCTGGGCCTACTATTCTCTTGTCCCGGGGGCGATCGCCGGAACCGCCGGACTCGTCGAATCCCTCTAGGGACCCACCGCCGGGAAACCGGGCTCCGCAAGCGCCGAGTCACCTTGTGCATAATACCCCTAGGGGTATTATTGGAGGGCGGGCATCCATTCGGAGTCCCGGCACCACAACTTTTGAGGAGAACACCATGTGCAGTCCCGTTCGATGCAACACCTGCGGAAAGATCACCTGGGCCGGCTGCGGCGAGCACGTCGACTCCGTGATGGCCAACGTTCCCGCTGACCAGCGCTGCACCTGCAAGTGACCCCCCGGCCGGCACGGGAGCACCCTCCGCGGCAGGCGTCGCAGCGGAAGGTGCTCTCCGTGCTGGTGGGCGGCCAGGTCCTCGGCGGCATCGGCATGGGCGCCACCCTGTCCCTGGGATCGCTGCTCGCGGCCCAGCTGTCCGGGTCCCCGGCCTGGGCCGGCACCGCGGCGACTATGAGCACCCTCGGTGCCGCCGTGGCTGCCATCCCGCTCTCACGCCTGGCCCTGGCGCGCGGCCGCCGGGTGTCCCTCTCCACCGGAGCCCTGATCGCCTGCCTGGGCGCCGCCACGGCCATCAGCTCCGCGGCGTTCGGCATCTTCCCGTTGCTGTTGCTGGGCCTGATGCTGCTGGGCTCGGGCTCGGCCGTCAACCTTCAGGCCCGGTTCGCGGCCACCGACCTCGCCACCACGGGCACCCGCGCCCGCGACCTGTCCGTCGTCGTCTGGTCCACCACCGTCGGCGCAGTCCTCGGCCCCAACCTCTTCTGCCCCGGCGAGGCCGTGGGTGCCGCCCTCGGCTTGCCGCCCATGACCGGAGCCTTCGCCTTCTCCGTCGCCGGCCAGCTGGCCGCCGCGGCGGTCTACCTCACCGGGCTCCGGCCCGACCCGCTGCTGCAGTCCCTCCGCGCCGGCGCCCGCGCCGACACTCCGGAGCCGCCGCAGACCGGCCGGCAGATTCTCCGGCAGAACAACCGGGCGCGGTACGCCGTCACCGTCGTCGCCCTCAGCCATGCCACCATGGTGGCGCTGATGTCCATGACGCCCATCCACCTGCGCGAGCACGGCGCGAGCCTGACCATTGTGGGCTTCACCATCAGCCTGCACATCGCCGGCATGTATGCGCTCTCCCCCGCCTTCGGCTGGCTTGCGGACCGCGCCGGCCGCGTGCCCGTGGTCCTGGCGGGTCAGGCGACGCTGCTGGCCTCGCTGCTGATCGCGGGCCTCTACTCCGACTCGCAGGCCGGCGTCACGGTAAGCCTGATCCTGCTGGGCCTGGGCTGGTCCGCCTCCGTGGTGGCCGGCTCCGCGATGGTGGCCGAGTCCGTGGCCGGCCGGGACCGGCCCGCCCTGCAGGGCATTTCGGACCTGAGCATGAACGCCGCCGGCGCCCTGGGCGGCGCGCTGGCCGGGCCCGTGCTGACCGCGGCGGGCTACTCCGGCCTGGGCTTCCTGGCGATGGTGCTGGTAGCGATCGTGCTGGCCTGGACCGGACTGAGGGCCCGCGCGGACCGCACCGCTACCCCGGCGGTGCGGTAGCGTCGTTCCCAGGTCGGCCGCACCCCGCGGCCGCACGCAAGGGAGCTCCGATGCCAGACGCCACCACCCCTCCGCAGCCGTCCGGCCCCGCCGGCAGCGCCCGGCCCGTCCGCTGGGGCATCCTCGGGACCGGCCTCATCGCCGGTCTGCAGACCTCGGACCTAGTCGACCACGGCTTCAGCGTCCAGGCGGTCGGCTCCCGCGCCGCGGGCACGGCCCGCGAGTTCGCGGACCGCTTCGGCGTGGCCACGGCGCACTCGAGCTACGAAGCGCTGGCCGCCGACCCCGACGTCGACGTCGTCTACGTTTCCTCGCCGCACCCGTTCCACTATGAGCACGCGATGCTGGCCCTCGATGGCGGCAAGCACGTCCTGGTGGAGAAGCCATTCGCCATGAACGCCTGGCAGGCCCGGCACGTCACCGAGGCGGCGGCGTCCAAGGGGCTCGTGGCACTGGAGGCGATGTGGACCCGCTACCTGCCGCACATGGTCCGGATCCGGGAGCTGATCGGCTCCGGCGCGCTCGGAGAGGTCCGGACCCTGCTGGCGGACCACACCCAGAACCTGCCCAAGGACCCGGCCCACCGGCTCAACGACCCCGCCCTCGGCGGCGGCGCCCTGCTGGACCTGGGGATCTACCCGGTGTCCTTTGCCTTCGACGTGCTGGGGGTGCCGGAGCGGATCCAGGCTTCGGCCAGCATGACAGCCACCGGGGTGGACCGGCAGACGGCCATGATCTTCGACTACACCAGGGGGCAGCAGGCCGTCCTGCACTGCGCCCTGGACACCGCGGGCCCCAACCGCGCCGCGGTCCTGGGCACCGGCGGCCGGATCGAGATCGACCCGGTCTGGTACACCCCCACCGGCTTTAGCCGCTACGACGACGCCGGCACGCTGGTGGAGCGCTTCGAGGAGCCGGTCACGGGGCGCGGCATGCAGTACCAGGCGTGGGAGATGGAGCGCCTGATCGCCGCCGGCGCCACCGGAAACGACATCCTCCCGCCGGAGGAAACCGTGGGCATCATGGCGGCCCTGGACACGGTGCGGGGGCGGATCGGCCTCCGATACGACGCCGACGACGCGTAGGACCGGTCCACCCCCGGGCAGACACCGCCTCGGGGCCGGCTGCCGGACCCACCGGAAGCCGGCGGTCAGCCCCGGAGGGACAGCTTCCCCCGGGCCAGGCTGTCCGTGGAGTGTGCCGGATCGCCGTCGTACGGTTCGTCGGAAACATCCAGCACCGGATACGCCGTCAGGTCCAACCCGCCGGGCACCACGAAGGCCTGGCTCCCCTGCCCCAGGACGCCCAGGCTGACCATCCTGGTCAGGTCCGCGGAGCCCAGCCACACCTCGCGATAGCCCGTGAGCTGCTGCCCCGGGAGGGTGATCACAACCTGCCGCGTACCGTCGGGCAGTTGCTCCACCAGGGCGCTGCCGCGGGCGGAGTGCCCGCCCAGCGGCGTTAGGACGGCCTCACCGATCACGGCCCCGGTGGGGCCGGCGCCCGGGGCCGGAGCGGTGCCGGCCGCCGGTCCCGCTCCCAGCACCCCAAACGCATATCACACCACTGAACACCA